>DATKAS010000326.1:0-5062 GCA_035497855.1 Acidimicrobiales bacterium | reverse complement strand
GCCAGGGCGAAGTCGTGGTCGGAGGACTCGTCGAGCCAGACACCTACACCGTCGGCCGCTCCCCTCTCGAGCTGCGCGACGTGCACATCGGCGTGAAGTCGCTGAAGATCGTCGCCGACGGTGGAAGCGATCGCTCGGTGCCACTCGACGATGCCGAGGCTCGGTCACGCGTGCTCACCGACGACCAAGTGCTCGCCGTCGCTCGGCTCGCGCTCGACGCAGAAGCGCACTATGGGGCTCCACAGGACGTCGAGTGGTGCTTCACCGATCGCGGTGAGCTCCGAGTGGTCCAGACCCGCCCGATCACGACGCTCACACCCCAGCTGCGCGGTGCCGAGAGCTCCGCGGCACCGCCGCTCGTCGAGGGGCTGGGTGCGAGCCCAGGCGTCGCGTCAGGTGTGGTGCGGGTGCTGTGGAGCCCGGCCGATCGGAACGAGCTGCAGCCGGGCGAGGTGCTCGTCGCGCCGATGACGAACCCCGACTGGCTCCCCATCCTCAGGCGCGCCGCGGCGGTCGTGACCGACAGCGGCGGAGTCACCTGCCACGCAGCGATCGCAAGTCGCGAGCTCGGCGTGCCCTGTGTCGTCGGCGCTCGCGACGCGACGACGCGGCTGCACACCGGTGATCTGGTCACGGTGGACGGCGCGCGCGGCATCGTGACCGCGGGCGCCGTCGCAAGAGTCGCGGCGACCCCTGTCGCAGTGGCGGCACCATCCGACCTCGTCACCGCGACGCGGCTGTACGTGAACCTCGCGCTCGCGGAGCGGGCAGCGGAGATCGCGGAGCTGCCCGTGGACGGTGTCGGTCTGCTGCGCGCCGAGTTGTTGATCACCGAGGCGCTCGGCGGCCGCCATCCTCGACAGGTGCTCGCGACCGGTGGCCGGGACGAATTCCTCTCACAGATGTCGGCGTCGCTGCTGCAGATCACGACACCGTTCATGCCGCGGCCGGTCGTCTACCGAACGATCGACTTCCGCACGAACGAGTTCAGGGACCTCTCTGGCGGCGACAAGTACGAACCGCTCGAGCACAACCCGATGATCGGTTACCGCGGCTGCTATCGCTACGTCAAGGAGCCCGATCTGTTCGCGCTCGAGCTCGAGCTCATCGCTCGTGTGCGAGAGCACACACCGAACCTGCATCTCATGATCCCGTTCGTCCGCACGAAGTGGGAGCTGGAGGCGTGCCTCGAGCTGATCGACGCGAGCCCGCTTCGCAACGACCGCGGCCTTCGCCGGTGGATCATGGCGGAGGTGCCGTCCGTCGTGCACTGGCTCCCGGACTACGCGGCGCTCGGGATCGACGGCGTCTCGATCGGTTCGAACGACCTGACGCAGCTGGTCCTCGGGGTCGATCGGGACTCGGAGCTCTGCGCCGAGCTGTTCGACGAGTCTGACGGCGCGGTGCTCGCGGCGATCGAGCAGATCATCCGCACGAGCCGCGATCTCGGCCTCACATCGTCGCTCTGCGGGCAAGCACCGTCGAACCGTCCCGAGTTCGCCGAGGCGCTCGTGCGGTTCGGCATCGATTCGGTGTCGGTCCTCCCCGACGCCGTCGTTCGGACGCGCCGAGCGCTGGCACGAGCCGAGCAGCGGATGCTGCTCGAGGCAGCGAGAATGACGGAGGTGTGACGATGAAGGCAGCAGTTGGAGACCGGATCCTCGTGAAGGGCCACCGTGTCGGCGAGCCCGATCGCGACGCCAAGATCCTCGAGGTGCGCGGCGACGACGGTGGTCCTCCATTCCTCGTCGAGTGGGGTGACGACGGCCACGTCGGCCTGTACTTCCCTGGGTCGGACGCGATCGTCGAGCACTTCCCAGCGAACGACACGAGGTGACTCGTGCAGGTCGCGGCGAGCTTGTTCGACCCATCCACCGCTCCGGACGACCTCATCGACACACACATCTCGACAGTCGCGTTCGACGGCGACCTGGCCCACAAGCGGAAGAAGGCCGTGCGGTTCGCATTCGTGGATCTCAGCACGCCCGAGCTCCGCGAGGAGATGTGCCGCCGTGAGGTCGAGCTGAACCGCCGGTTCGCTCCCGACGTGTACCTCGGCGTCGAAGACGTGGTCGATGACGCGGGCATCGTCGTCGACCATGCCGTCCGCATGCGTCGGATGCCCGCCGATCGTCGACTGTCGACGCTCGCGCGTGGGCACGCCGATGTCGACCGCTGCCTCCGTCAGATCGCCCGGCTCATCGCCGTGGCGCACAGCGAGGCCGAGACGAGCGCAGACATCGCATCGGTCGCGACGCCAGCCGCGTTGACCCATCTCTGGGACCAGAACCTGCGCGAGCTCGAGCCGTTCGTCCCATCGCCACTCGAGCCCGCGTCGCTCGCCGAGATCGGCGCGCTCGCGCGGGAGTACCTCGACGGCCGCGGCGACCTCCTCACGGATCGAATCCGCCGGGGGCGCGTCGTCAACGGACATGGCGACCTCCTCGCTGACGACATCTACTGCCTCGACGACGGGCCCAGAGTCCTCGACGGTCTCGAGTTCGACGATCGGTTGCGTTGGGGCGACGTGCTCTACGACGTCGGCTTCCTCGCGATGGACCTCGAGCGGCTGGGTCGGCCTGAGCTGGGGCGCGCGCTTCTCTCCTGGTATCGGGAGTTCTCGGCGGAAGCTCACCCGGCGTCGCTCGAGCACCACTACATCGCCTACCGAGCCCTCGTGCGAGCCAAGATCTCGTGCCTGCGAGGCACATCAGCCGATCACGACGACGCCCGTGCCTACATCGCCCAATGCCTCTCTCATCTCCGTGCTGCGCAAGTGCGACTGGTGCTCATCGGCGGACTGCCCGGCACGGGCAAGACCACGGTCGCGATGGGGATCGGCGACGCGCTCGCCTGGCCAGTGCTGCGCACGGACGAGGTGCGCAAGCAACGCGCCGGCCTCGCGCCCGAGACGCCCGCCGCGAGTGGGTACAACGAGGGCCTTTACGCGCCCGCGAACACCGCGGCGACCTATGACGCGCTGTTCGCCGATGCGGCCCGCATGTTGTGCGAGGGCTCGAGCGTCGTCGTCGACGCCTCGTTCTCGCAGGCACGTTGGCGCGAGATCGCCGGTGACGTCGCGCGCGAGACGCACGCACGACTGATCGAGGTGCGCGCAGTGCTCCGGAACGACATCGTCGCCACACGGCTGGCGGCTCGAGCGGGCCGCGGCGACGCGTCCGATGCCGACGCGTCGATCGCCGCCGAGATGGCCCGCCATTTCGACCCCTGGCCGACCGCGATCGAGGTCGACACACGCCCTCCTCGCGCGGTGCTCGCATCCCAGGTGCGAAGGATCGTCGCGCCTGAGCAGTCGTGATCAGACGGCGTCGGCGGGCGCACGGAGCTGGGACACGACGTTGGCGGCGACGAGCAGGGAGATGACCACCCCGGTTGCGAACACGGGCTCGTGCGTCAGCGTCGACACGAGGATGAGCGCGACCGCCGTCGGCACCGCCCAGCTCCGCACCCACGTCGCTCGCTTGTACCGGTAGTGCACCGCCCAGACCGACAAGAGGAAGAGGCAGACCGGCAGCGTGAACGCGAAGGCCGACTCCCGAGCGGTGAGGTCGGAGTGGCCCGTCACGTGGTCGACCTCGACGACGAGCCCGGCGCCGACCGCGGCAGCGGACGCGAACACGAGGTAGTGCCCGTACCCCCAGGTGAACGCGCCGGCCATGTGCTCGGCGAACTCACGCCGCACCTGTTCGGCGAGTCGTTCGTTCGGGAGGTCGAAGTAGATCCACCACATCGCGAACAGCGTGAGCAGCCCACCGACGACCACGAATCCGAGGTCGCTGAACGGCGTGTTCAGGTCGATGGCGGTCTGCACGCCGGTCGTGGCGGAGAGCACCGACTCGCCGAGCACGATGATCGTGAACAGGCCGTACCGCTCTGCGATGTGGCGCGGGTGCCATGGTGTGCGACCGGCACGCTCGGCCCAGAGCGGGACCGACAGCTCGAGCGCAGCCAGCATGAAGAACGCGACGAATGCCGCGTCGTCGGGCAACGTGAGCCGCAACACCCAGCCGACCTGGAGCACGGCGATGCCGACTGCGTAGCGGAAGGCGCACACCCGACCCTCGGGATGCTGCACCCCGGCACGGACCCACAGCCCCACCATCGCGAGGCGCATCACGACGTATCCGAGCGTGATGACGCCGAAGTTGACGTCGGCGAACGCCCTCGGGACGCCCGCCGCGAGGATCAACACACCGGTCATCTGCACGAACACCGCGATCCGGTAGGCGATGTCGTCGTTGTCGTAGGCGGACGCGAACCACGTGAAGTTCATCCACGCCCACCAGATCGCGAAGAACACGAGCGGGAACGAGACGATCGCCCGCGCCGCATGACCGTCCACCAACCCGTGGTGGAGGCTCTCGCTCGCCTGCGCGACCGCGACGACGAACGTCAGGTCGAAGAACAGCTCGAGCGGCGTCGCCGCTCGGTGCTGCTCCTCGCTGTCCCGCGGCACCATCGGCACGAGAAGTGGCATCGCGGGATTCTCTCAGGGCTCGATGGTCAGCCAGGCGGCGCGAAGAACTCGAGCGCGATGCCGTCCGGGTCGCGGAACGACAAGCCCGAGCCGTACCCGGCATCGACGATGCCGCCGTGCTTGATGCCGAGCTCGTTGAGACGTGCCTCCCACCGCTCGAGCTCGGCGCGGTTCGCGCAGCCGAACGCGATGTGGTCGAGGCCGACCTGGCGCTCGTCGAACTTCGACCCAGCGACGGGATCGGGGAACTGATGGAGCCCGAGCAAGGTGCCGCTCATCAGGAAGACCGTGTGGTGGAACGGCCCGGTGTCCTCGTTGAGGACAGGCGCAGAGCCGACCAGCGCCTGATACCACGGCACGCTCACGCCGAGGTCTCGAACGGTCACGGCCACGTGTGTGATGGCGGGAAACGATTCAGCCATGTGTGCACCCTTCCTTCTGGCTACGGATGGCCCCGGTTTGCGGCCCGCACGATAGGCACGGATTCCTAGACTTCGCTCATGTTCGCTGATGTGGTGCAGTCGGAAGCCGATCTCCGCGAGCTCTACCGCAATCCCTCGTCGA
>DATKAS010000325.1:0-8603 GCA_035497855.1 Acidimicrobiales bacterium | reverse complement strand
CGCACCGGCGTCGAGCCCCGCGACCCGGTCGCTGACCTCGTGGCGAGCGGTCAGCATCAGGATCGGCAGCGTGCGGTACCGGTCGCGGAGCTGTCGGCAGACCGTGAGCCCGTCGACGTAGGGCATCATCACGTCGAGCACCACGACGTCCGGCGGACGCTCGGTGACGGCCTCGAGGGCCTGGGCGCCGTCGGACACCGCCTCGACCTCATACCCCTCGAAGGTGAGCGCGCGGACGAGCGACTCGCGGACGCCGCGGTCGTCTTCGGCGAGGAGCACATGCCCGAGGGGCGTGGGATCGGCCATCGCAGGCACCGTACAAAGAGTTCGCAAGGGGAACGTAAGACCTGCTCAGGAACCTTGGCAGCCAGTTCTTACGTTCTTTTCGCGTACCCGTCGGGATCTCCTTACCGAATGAGTGGAACATGGAGCACCTCAGAACCACGAGTGACAGGAGTCAACGATGAGGAAGCGCGTTGCGGCTGCGGGACTCGCAGCCGGCCTGGCGGGCGGCGCGATTGCCGGCATCGCTCTGACGCATCCGAGCATCTCGGGTGCGCAGACCGACACCACGACGGCCACCACGACCGCACCTGCCCAGACGAAGCCCGATCGCGGCGAGTGGATGCAGGACGCCCTCAAGCCGCTGGTCGACAACGGCACGATCACCCAGTCCCAAGCCGACGCCGTGATCTCGGCGCTCGAAGCGGCGAAGCCGCCCATGGGCCGTGGCGGTCCGGGCGGGCCCGGCGGCCCCGGGTTCGGGTTCGGGTTCGGTCGCGGTGCCGGCCTCGGCGGAGTCGCGTCGGCGCTCGGCATCACCAACGAGGAGCTGCGCACCGCGCTGCAGTCCGGTCAGACGCTGGCGCAGATCGCCGAAGCGCATGGCAAGACCGCGCAAGACGTGGTCGATGCCCTCGTGGCCGACGCGAAAGCGCATCTCGACGACGCAGTGAAGGCCGGCAAGATCACCCAGGCCGACGCTGACCAGAAGCTCGCCGAGATCACCGACACTGCCACGAAGATCGCGAACGGCCAGATGCCGGCGCGTCCTGAGTTCCACGGTGGCCATCACGACGGCCCTGACGACACGTCGCCCGCGGCGCCGGGGACGTCCACGGCCTGACGTGGCGATCCCGTCGGCACCCGGAGGCCCGCGGCGGCCGCATCCCGCGTGGCGCGCTCGCCGCGTCACCGCGGTCGCGAGTGGCGCGGCGTTCGTGGGGCTGGTCGGCACGATGGCGTTCAACGCCGCGACCTCGTCCGCGTCGACGAACCCGCCGACCACCCCTGCGCCGTCCGTTCCCCCGACGACGGCTGATCCCTACGCGACGAGCACGCTCGACCCGTGGGTCGCGCCTCCGACCGTGGATCCCACACCGTCGACGATCCCCGCGCCGCAGGTCGTGCCGCAGCGGCGCCACAGCCACACGCAGAGCAGTGGCAGCTGAGATCGAGTTCCCCGTGATGGGCTCGTCGGCTCACGTGATCGTCGTGGGCGGGCACCCGAACCTGCCCGCGCGAGCGCGTGATCGGCTCCACGAGCTCGAGACGCGGTGGAGCCGCTTCCTCCCGACCAGTGAGGTGAGCCGCCTCAACGAGTCGTCAGGGGAGCAGCTCGCGGTCTCATCCGAGACGCGGCTTCTCGTCTCGCGCGCGATCGAGGGACATCGGTTCACGCGGGGTCGCTTCGATGCGACGGTGCTCCCCGCCGTCGTCGCGGCGGGCTACGACCGCACGTTCGATTCGATGGCTGGACGCAGCGCTGCGGTGTCGTCGAACGCTGTCGTGCTCGGCTCCGAGGGGATCGAGGTCGACGACGTCGGCGGCACCGTGCGGCTTCCGCGCGGTGTCGCGTTCGACCCGGGTGGCATCGGGAAAGGGCTCGCGGCCGACCTCGTCGTCGCTGCGCTGCTCGAGCTCGGCGCTTCGGGCGCGTGCGTGAACGTAGGCGGCGATCTTCGGGTCGCAGGTGAGCCCCCTGACGGGGACGTGTGGCGGGTCGACGTCGACGACCCGCGTGGCGGGCTCTCGCTCGGTGTTGTGGCGTTGACCGATGGCGCAGTGGCGACCAGCTCGCGAGCGAAGCGTCGTTGGGTCACGCCCGACGGCGTGGAGCACCACCACCTGATCGAGCCCATCACAGGTGCGAGCGCGGCGACATCGGTCCTCGCGGCGACAGTCGTCGCGTCCGAGGGATGGCGCGCGGAGGTGCTCGCCAAGGTCGCGTTCCTCGATGGGATGAGCCGTTCCTCCGCAACCGGCTTGTTCTGGCTGGACCGACTGGGCATCGGCGCCCTCGTGGTCCACGAAGGCGGGGTCGTGCGCAACGAGCGTTGGAAGCGATACGCGCTCGGGTCGCCGATGGCGCCGAGGGCCGCCTGATGGTCCGTCAAGTCTGGTGGTACGCGGCCCGCGCCGGCGGCCTCGTCGCCTGGATCTTGCTCACGGCGTCGGTGCTCTGGGGCCTCGTGCTCTCGACGAGGCTGCGTCCGCCGCGGGTGCGTCCGGCCTGGACCCTCGACCTCCACCGCTACCTCGGTGGGCTCGCGACGATCTTCGTCGGGGTGCACGTGGTCTCGATCGTCCTCGATTCGTACACACACTTCGGCGTGACTGCAGTGCTCGTGCCGTTCGCGTCGACGTGGCATCCCGTCGCGGTCGCATGGGGTGTGGTCGCGCTCTACGGACTTCTCGCCGTTGAGCTCACGTCGCTGGCGCGGCGTTCCCTGCCGCAACGTGTCTGGCGTCGAGTGCACATCCTTGCGTTCCCTCTGTGGGCGTTCACCACGATCCACTTCTTGAGCGCGGGCACTGACGCCCACACGAAGGCTGCCCGGTTCGCGGTGATCGCAGCGACCGGATGTGTGTGCGCGCTCAGCGCAGTGCGACTCGACGAGTCGCTCGCGAAGCGGGAGAGGTCTGCCACACTCGTCGACTGATGAGAGTCGACTGCGACGTCGTGGTCGTCGGCGCAGGCACCATGGGATCGTCGACGGCATGGTGGCTCGCGCGGCGCGGCGTCGACGTGGTGCTGCTCGAACAGTTCGAGCAGGGGCATGTGCGGGGGAGCAGCCACGGCGGCTCACGCATCTTCCGGCTCGCCTACCCCGACGTCGAGTACGTCGCGCTCGCACAGATGGCGCTGCCGCTGTGGCGCGAGCTCGAGGACGACGCGGGAGTGCCCTTGCTCGACACCACCGGCGGCATCGATCACGGAGACCCCTCGATGATCGACGCCGTGCGAGCGGCACTGGGAGCGCGGGATGCGACGTTCGAGTCACTGTCGCCTGACGCGGCCCACGAGCGGTGGCCGGCGATGGACTTCGATCGTGCCGTGCTGGCGCAACCCGACGCCGGACGCTGCCGCGCGGACGACACGGTGCGTGCGCTGCAGGATCGTGCCGCGGCACACGGCGCCGCGGTGCATTTCTCGACAGGCGCCGCGGTCGTCGCCGAGCGCGGCGAGGGTGTGATTGCCCGTTGCCCGTACGCGGACCTCGAGGTCCTCGCGCGTGTTGCCGTCGTCACCGCCGGTGCATGGATCGATCGTGTGGCTCCGTCACACATCGGGCTCCCGCCCCTGCACGTCACGCAGGAGCAGATCGTGCATTTCGCGCCACGCGATGAGACGGACGGCGGCGAGTGGCCGAGCTTCATCCACCATCGCAGCGAGGTGGGAGAGGGTGTGGTCTACGGGTTGCGTACTCCGGGCGAGGGCATCAAGGTCGGTGGCCACCACGAGGGGCCGGTGGTCGATCCCGACCAGAGGAGCTTCGATCTCGATCCCGGTCGGGTGGAGGAGAGCGTGCGCTACGCAGAGCGGTGGCTTCCGGGCGTCGAGCCCGTTCCGATGTTCGGCGTGACATGCCTGTACACGACGACCCCTACGGAAGACTTCGTTGTGGATCGACGTGGCTCGTTCGTCATCGGCTCGGCCTGCTCGGGGCACGGGTTCAAGTTCACGCCCGCGATCGGCCTGCTGCTTGCCGATCTGGCGATGGACGCGTCCGCAGTGCCACGGATCGCGCGCTTCGGTCTGCCACGCTGAAGGAGTGGACGACGAGCGCTTCGGAAAGATCTCGGTCTTCTTTCCGATGTGGAACGAGGAGGAGTACATCGTCCGCGCGGTCGACGCCGCTCGCGAGGCTTGCCAAGGGCTCGTGGATGACGGCGAGGTCACCGACTACGAGATCCTGATCGTCGACGACGCGTCCACCGACGCGACGCCTCGCATCGCCGACGATCTCGCCGACACCGATCCGCACGTGCGCGTCGTGCACCACGCGAAGAATCGCAAGCTCGGCGGCTCGGTGAAGACCGGTTTCATGGAGGCGAAGGGCGATCTCGTCCTCTACACGGATGCGGATCTTCCCTTCGACATGGCCGAGCTGAAGCGCGCGTGTCGCCTGATGCGCATCTACGAAGCTGACATCGTCAGCGCGTATCGGTTCGATCGCACCGGTGAAGGCTTCCAGCGGGTCATCTACTCGGCGATCTACAACCTGCTCGTCCGCGGCTTCTTCGGCGTGCGGGTGCGCGACGTCAACTTCGCGTTCAAGCTCGTGCGCCGGTCGGTGCTCGACGGCATGACGCTCTCGAGCGAAGGGTCGTTCATCGACGCCGAGCTCATCGTGCGCGCGGTGAAGTCCGGCAAGCACTTGGTGCAGTTCGGCGTGGACTACTTCCCGCGCACCCGGGGGATCTCGACGCTTTCCAGCCCGGCAGTGATCGTGAAGATCCTCCAAGAGATGACGCAGCTGTCCAAGGAGCTGCGCAGCATCGAGGTGACGTGACTCGACGAACAGGCCTCTTGCTCGTCCCCGTCATCCTGCTGCTGTCGGCTTGCGAGACGAGGAGCGACGCCGCGACGCCGCCCTCGACTGCTGCAGCGCAGACGGCCGCGCCGACCACCGCCGCGACGATCGCGCCGACCACGACGACGATCGCGCCGACGACCACCGCCGCGTCCACGACCACGACGACGATCGCGCCGACGACGACGACGATCGCTACCGTCCCGATCGCGAAGACGCTGTCGCAGGGCGCGAAGGGCGACGACGTGAAGCTCGTGCAGGAGCGGCTGCGCGCGCTCCACTTCGACCCGGGCGATCCCGACGGCGTGTTCGACACCCTCATGACGCAGGCGGTCTGGGCGTACCAGAAGCTGTCGGATCTGCCACCCGATGGGAACGTCACGCCCGAGCTGTGGCAGCAGATGCAGCAGCCCTTCACGCCGGCGCCGCTGGTGCCAGGCGGCGAGCCCGATCGGGTCGAGATCGACCTCCCTCGACAGGTGCTCGTCGCCTATCAGGGCGGCAACATCGTGCTGATCAGCCACATCTCGACGGGCCGCAACGCGCACTGGCCGACTCCTGGTGGCGAGTTCCACTTCACCTGGAGGGTGAGCGGCTGGCGCACCTCAGAGCTCGGGCGTCTCTACAACCCGGTGTACTTCAACAAGGGCATCGCGGTGCACGGCGCGCCCGAGGTGCCGAACAAGCCCGCGTCGCACGGATGCGTGCGCATCCCGATGACGATCGCGAAGTACTTCCCGAGCCTCGTCGTGAAGGGTGAGGCGGTGTACGTGCAGGACGGCTACCACGCGTTCACCTCGCCGCTCGGCATGCCGAGCTCGATGACCTGAGCGATCAGACGCGCTGCTTCGCGACGGTCACGATGTCGCCGAGGCGCTCGATGCCGAGCTTGTCGCGGAAGTCCTTCACCGAGTAGCCGGTGATCGTCGACGGCTCGATCGCGCGCGTGGTGGCAGAGCGCGGCAAGCCGAAGAGCGGCCCCATCTCCCCGAAGTAGTCGCCGGCGTTGAGGACGGCGAGCTGCTCCTCGGTTCCGTCGCCGCGCAGGCGGACGACTTCGATCGAGCCGCTGTCGATGATGTAGATGCGGTCGCCGCGGTCGCCCTGCTCGAACACGACGTCGCCCGCGGCGAGCTCGACCTGTTGCGGAGCGAGCGCCTCGCTCACGAATCGAGGGACGAGCTCGACGACTTGATCGGCGAGCGGGATCATCCGGTCGTCATGCGTCGCGACGACCACCACGCGCCCGGGAGCCGCAAGGCCTCGGACGATCCGGAGGACGGTCTCGACTTGGATGTAGTCGAGGTGCGCGGTGGGTTCGTCCGCCAGGATCAGCGGTGGGTCGAGCCCGAGAGCGCGCGCGATGGCGACGCGCTGCTGCTGGCCGCCGGACATGTCGCCCGGATGGTGGTGCGCCCGCTCGGAGAGGCCCACCTGGTCGAGGAGCCCGAGGGCGCGGGCGCGCGCGTCTTTCGAGGAGATGCCTGCTGCGAGCATCGGTGACATCACGTTCTCCGTCGCGTCGAGGCTCGGCACGAGGTTGAACGCTTGGAACACGACGCCGACGCCGTGACGCCGGTGCTCGGTGAGCGCCTTGCCGGTCAACCCCGAGATCGTGCGGCCGGCGTGTGTGATCGTGCCGGACGTCGGTGTGAGGATGCCCGCGAGCGCGGAGAGCAGCGTCGTCTTCCCGCACCCGGATGGTCCGAGGAGGATGACGAGCGACCCGTCGGAGGCATGCAGGTTGAGCTTGTCGAGGGGTCGGACGACGTAGTCGCCCGCGGTGTACTCGACGGTGAGGTCGGTGACGACGAGGTCCGCGCTGGCGATGTCGTTCATCACGGTCCCCCGAAGGCGAGGGCCGGCTCGATCTTCACCGCGCGCCGCAGACCCGCCAGGCTGGCGAGCAGGCCGACGACGATCGCGATCGCGAAGAGCGTGAGGTACGCGCTGGTCGGGATCTCGACAGGCAAGGGGAAGATCGGCGCGAGCAGCGTGGCGAGGACAGACGCGATCACCGCAGCGGCGACCGCCAGGATCACGGCCTGGATCGCGAGCCCGAAGCCGAGCGCGCGGTTCGATGTGCCTGTCGCCTTGAACACCGCGAAGTCACGCGTCCGCTCCATCGCCGAGAGGTACACGATCGACCCGATGATGCACGCGGCGACGATCCACAGGAGCACCTTGACGAAGTTGATCGACTGCGCCGCGTTCTGCAGCGGGCGAAGCAGGTCATCCCGCGCCTCGTCCACGGTCATGACCCGAAACCCGTCGATCGGCGCGGTCGGCGTGCCGGTCGCGACGATGGCGCTCGCGACCGCGTTGCCTGCGAGCAGCGTCTGGGCGTCCTTCAGCGAGATGAAGAGGGTCGGGATGCCGCCGTTCAACGTCGTGTGCTTCGTGGTGCCGACCACGTGGTACGAGCGGCCCGCCATCTCGACCGTCTCGCCGATGCCGACGCCGAGCGTCGAATCGGCCACCGCCTCGCCGCTGCTCTGCAGCCCCCGTCCGTGCGCCACTGCGGGCTCGCCGAGTGATCCGGGCACCACGCCGAACAGGTTGATGTCCTTCGGCTTCTCACCCACGGTCTGGTGGAGGTAGATGATCGGCTGCGCGTCCGTCACGCCTGGCGTCGCCGCGACGCGCGCCGCATCGGTGTCGGGCACGGGGCTGAACGCCGTGAAGGGTCCGGACGCCCCCTCCTTCACGATCCACACGTCCGCGCCGATCGCGCGCAGCGTTCGGTTCGTCTCGAGGGTGAAGCTCGACGCGAGGCCTGACAGCAAGAGGCTCATCGCGAAGACGAGAGCGGTGCCCGTGATCGCGATCAGGAACCGTCGCCTGCGCCACTGCAGGTCGCGCAGGGTCGCCTGCCACATCATCGCCCGCTCACCCCTCCCACCCGTGGAAGGTAGCGCACGGAGATCCGAGTTCTACTATGCGGCTCGGTGCGCAGTGGGGAGACGGAGAAGGTGGCTTTCGACGGCGAGACCATCGTGCGCGTCGGCGACCACGGCGGGGAGATGTACGTGATCAAGGCTGGCCGAGTGCGCATCTCGAAGCCGATGGCAGGTCGTGACGTCGTGCTGTCCGAGCTCGGTCCCGGCGACTTCTTCGGTGAGATGTCTCTGCTCGAGTCGTTGCCGCGGGACGCCGACGCGGTCGCGGTAGGGGAGACGCGATTGCTCGTGCTGAACGCGGGGTCCTTGCTCGTGCGCCTGCGGCGTGACCCTACGTTCGCGCTCGAGATGCTGCATCGCCTCAGTGGGCGGATCCGGACCCTGAACGCCGAGCTGGAGAAGGCGCTGTCCGACAGCTCCAGCGAGGCGGACAACGAGCTCCCGTCGTGATCATCGACGCCGAGGAAGGCCGGCTGTTCGTGATCTCCGACCTGCACCTCGGCAACCCTTCATCGACCGCCCGCTCCCGGCTCGTCGAGTTCCTCGAGTACGCCCGCCTCACGGGCACGAGCGTCTGCGTGAACGGCGACGGGTTCGAGATGCTGCAGACGAGCTTCTCTCGACTCTCATCGGATGCGGTGCCCGTGCTGAACGCGCTCAAGCGGCTCATGCGCGACGGCAACCGCGTGTACTACCTCGTGGGCAACCACGACATCTCGCTCGAGCACTTCCTGGAGGACTGGCTGTTCACGCAGATCGCGCCGTTCCTCAACCTGACGTCTGGCGAGGCGCGCATCCGCATCGAGCACGGCCACCTCTACGACCCGTGGTTCGTTCGGTACCCGAAGAGCTACGAGCTCGGCGCCCGAGTGCTCGGCCTCGCTCT
>DATKAS010000324.1:0-3701 GCA_035497855.1 Acidimicrobiales bacterium | reverse complement strand
CGAGGACTACGACGGACAGGGCGAGCCCCGCATCGTCTTCAATCGTGAGCTCGATCGGTAGCGGGCTTGCGGAGCAAGGAGATCGACGCTGCGACCACGAACACCCCCCACACCAGGAAGCCGGCCATCGGGATCGCGAGGACCGCGCTCGCGTCGAGGATCGCAGGGGTGCACGCGGCGCCGACAGCGAGCGCGGCCGCGCCGACGAAGCCCACCTTCTGCCAGATCGGCCTGAGCAACCCCATCATCGTGCACGCGGTGGTGAGCGCAGCGAGGGTGATACCGATGAACACGAGGTTCACCCCGAACAGCGACATGTGGGTCAGCCACAGTGTCGACACCACCGACGGATCGGCGGCACCCCGGTGCACGTAGGTCGACAGCGCGAGGTCGGTCGCGGTGACCACACCGAACATCGCGATGAGACCGGCAGCGCTGAGCCCACCGATGACAGCAGGAGCCCGGGCTGCGCCTCGGGCCTGTGCGACGAGACTGGCGACGAACGCTGCGATGCCGGCAGCGCCGATCGGGAAGAGCACGGCGAGTGCGAGCGACCCGCCGCGGTGGTCGCCGTACCAGCTGATGATCTTCTCGGGCGTCGCGTCGTTCTGCGGCGCCGAGGCCCGGAGGATGTTCTGCACGAGGATGCTGGCGGTGAAGACGAGCCCACCGATGCCACCGAGGCGGGCGGCAGGGAGCACGCGGCCGGCAGGCGCACGGGTCGAGCTCGGGTTGGTCATCTCGGTGGTGGGCATCGTGGTGGTCATGGCATTGCTCCTTCGATGAGAAGTTGTATGATGTTCAAGTGACTTGATAGTTATACAAGTGAGTTGAACAAGGATCAAGACTCATGACGAAGAAATCTCCGACTCCCCTCCATGGACGGCGAGCACTCCAGGCCGAGCAGACACGGCAAGACATCCTCGAGGCGGCGCGCCGGCTCTTCGCGACCCGCGGCTATGCGGCGACGAGCCTGAAGGACGTCGCCGCGGCGGCCGGCGTCTCGGTGCAGACGCTCTACGACAGCATCGGCAACAAGGCCGAGATCGTGCGAAGGCTCAACGACCTCATCGACGCAGAGGCCGACGTCGGCGAGATCGCAACGCGCCTCGAAACCGAGACCGACCCGCGCGCCGTCGCCCGCATCCCAGCGGTCTTCACCCGCCGGCTCGTCGAGCGCTGGGACGACATCGTCCGAGGTGCGCTCAACGGCGCGCAGGCCGAGCCGGCGCTGGCTGCCATGGTCGAAGAGGGAGGCAAGCGCCACCGCTCCGGCGCCGTCGCCGTGGCACGTCGGCTCGCCGCGCTCGGGGCCCTGACGCCTGACCTCACGGTCGACGAGGCGGCCATCACCCTCGCCGCGCTCTCCGACGTCCGTGTCGCGCTGATGCTCATCGACGATCACCACTTCGACCTCGATCAGGTTGAAGACTGGATCGCCGACACGACCGAACGTGCCGTACTCGTTTGACCCACGGAGGACCGTGATGCTGGAACGAATCGACAGCCCCGACAACGTGCTCGCAGTCCGCGCTGTGGGGCACATCGACGAAGTCGACTACGAACGGGTGCTCGAGCCCGCGGTGCAGGAGATGCTGAAGGCCCACGGCGAGCTCCGCTTCGTGTACGTCCTCGGCGACGAGTTCGAGGGCTACACCGCGGGCGCGGCGTGGGAGGACACGAAGCTCGGCTTCGGCCATCTCCACAAGTGGAAGCGGTGCGCAGTCGTGACGAATCACGACTGGGTGCGCCACCTCGTCGGCATGTTCGGCTGGATGATGTCGGGCGAGATCAAGGTCTTCGGCGTCGCCGACGAGGGTGACGCCATCACCTGGGCCGCCTCCTAATACCTCTGACTAAGAGATGCTCTGAGTCAGAGGTACCATGTGCGCATGCACGGCGCTGAGCTCTCGGACACCGTCGCCCAGCTCCGGCGGGCGACGAGGCAGGCGGTGCGACGTCGAGCCGGACCGTCGCCGTTTCGCAACGCTGAGATCGAACTGATCCTCGCCCTCATGAACGAGCCGGGCCAGACCGTGGCGAACGCCGCAGCGCGCCTCGGGCTCGCCCCGAACACGGTGAGCACGTTGGTCAGCAAGGCGGTCGCAGACGGATGGGTGCTGCGCCAGGTCGATCCCGACGACCGCCGGGCGGCACGGCTGTTCGCTTCCGACGCTGCGGCGCGGCGCGTGCGCACCTGGAGAGCCCATCGGGCAGCGGTCATCGACGAGTCGGTGCTCGCGCTCTCGCAACGCGATCAGCGCGCGCTCGCCGCGGCGCTTCCCGCCCTCCGGCGCCTGACCGAGCACATCGACCGTGACTCGAGTCGTGCCGACTCCGATGCGGAAGCGAGAGGCGCATGACCGACACGACGCCCGCGGTGGCAATCGAGGGCCTCCGCAAGATGTTCGGCACCCATGCGGCAGTCGACGGTGCCGACCTCGTGGTGCACCCCGGCGAGATCCTCGGTGTGCTGGGACCGAACGGCGCGGGGAAGACGACGACGATCAGGGTGCTCACGACGCTTCTGCCCTACGACGAGGGCTCGGTGCAGGTGTTCGGTCGAGAGGTGAGCGAGAACCGCTTCGCGATCCGGCGCCTCATCGGCTACGTCCCCCAGCAGCTCTCCGCTGACGGAACCCTCGACGGCGAGGAGAACGTGGCGCTGTTCGCGCGGTTGTTCGACGTCCCTCGCAAGCAACGAGCCGACCGCGTGGCTGAGTGCCTCGACCTGATGGGCCTCAGCGACGCGAAGAAGCGGCTGGCACGGACGTACTCAGGGGGCATGGTGCGCCGGCTCGAGCTCGCGCAAGCCCTGGTGAGCCGTCCACGACTCCTCATGCTCGACGAGCCGACGATCGGCCTCGATCCCGTCGGCCGCGAGGGCGTGTGGGAGCGCATCGAGGACCTGCGCGACAGCGCGGGCGTCACCGTGCTCGTCACCACCCACTACATGGAGGAGGCCGATCAGCACTGCGACCGCGTCGCTCTCATGCACAAGGGCACCGTGCGAGCCATCGGCACGCCGCGTGCGCTGAAGGAGTCGCTCGGGCCCGAGGCCTCGTTGGAAGACGTCTTCCGGTCGTACACCGGCGACGCACTCGAAGAAGGAGGTGACCTCCGTGGCGTCCGCAGCACCCGCCGCACCGCCGGCCGTCTGGGCTGACACCGTCCCCGCGCATCGCCAGTGGTTCTGGCTCCCGAGCCGCGTCTCGACCTTCTGCCTCGTCGAATGGCAGAAGCTCCGCCACGATCGCACGGAGCTGCTCACCCGCGCGATCCAACCGGTGCTCTGGCTCGTCATCTTCGGCAAGACGTTCAGCCACATCCACGCGATCAGCACGCCGAACGGCGTCCCCTACCTGGACTACCTGACCCCTGGCGTGCTCGCGCAGTCGACGCTGTTCGTCGCGGTCTTCTACGGCATCCAGGTGATCTGGGAGCGCGACGCCGGCGTGCTCAGCAAGCTGATGGTGACCCCCACGCCACGCTCGGCCCTCGTGCTCGGCAAGGGCTTCGCAGCATCGGTTCGGGCTGCCGCGCAAGTGATCGTGGTGATCGTCGTCGCGTTGCTCATCGGCGTGCACCTCAAGCTCGCGCCGTGGCGGATCGTCGGCTCGATGGCTGCGGTCGCACTCGGAGCGGCATTCTTCGCGTGCCTGTCCGTCACCGTCGCCGGTCTCGTGCTCTCACGGGAGCGC
>DATKAS010000323.1:0-5404 GCA_035497855.1 Acidimicrobiales bacterium | reverse complement strand
CGTACATGGCACCCGAGCAGGCACTCGGCCAGTCGCTCAGCCCGTCGACCGACGTGTTCGCGGCCGGGGTCCTCCTCTACGAGCTCCTCACCGGGCAGCTGCCGTACTCGGCGGACGGCGGTCCGGTCGAGACGTTGCAGCGTCACGCGTACGACGACCCGATCCCGATCACACAGGTGTCACCGACGCTCCCCGCGCCGCTTGCCGCGGTCGTCATGAAGGCGCTCGCTCGGCGGCCAGAGGATCGGTACCAGACAGCGGAAGAGTTCGGGGTGGCGCTCGCCGAGGCCGCCACGAACTCGTGGAAGCCCGGCTGGTTGAACCCGACGACGGGACGCCTCACGTTCGGCACGGACCCGCTCGGGGCCGCGGCACAGCGCGGCACGATGGCGTCGCCGGGCACGTCAGCAGGGGCGACCCTCGTGCCTGGGGCACCACCCGCTCCCGCGAGCGGCACCACGCCGAACCCGACGCCGACGGTCGTGGTCGGCAGCGCAGGAGGCGAAGGCCGTCGGGGCGCCGCGCTCGCGTCAGACGCGCGACCTGATCAGTTCGTCAATGCGGGGCGCGTCGCAGCGGGCAAGAAGCCGCTGATCCCGTACCTCATCGGTGTCCTCGCCATCGCGCTCTCAGCGGTCACCCTGCTCGTGTGGCCGCAGCATGAGCTGCCGGCCGGCAACCCGCCACCGACGATGAGCATCAACGGCGTCATCCTCACGAACGAGGCGCCCAAGCTCGATCTGCAGCAACCGCTCGTCGTGAAGATGGTTCGTCCCGACGGGCTGCCGCCCGTAACCAACACGACGGCGACGCTCAGCCTCCTCGGCCGAGAGGTCTTCCACGCCAACGCGCCGCTCGAGGCAACCCCAGACGGTGCCATCACGATGAGCTACGACTTCAGTGGCGCCCGCTTCGTCGCCGCTGGACCAACCGATCTCACGGTCACCGCGATCGGTGAGGGGACTGTGCCCGACACGACGCTCGGCCAGGCCCGCATCCGTACCGATCATCCGCTTCTCACTGCGCCCGTGATCGGCGGCATTCTCATCGCGCTCTACGCGATCTTCACCCTGGAAGCCACGAACCGGAGCTTGGCCCGCAAGAAGAAGCGCAGCATCGGCAACATCATCGGGGCAGGCATCCTCGGCGTGCTGCTCGCCGCGTCGCTCGCAGTGCTCGCCTGGGGCTTGTTCGCGAAGGTGCCCGCAGCGCCGGGCGTCGTGCTCGCGATGGTGCTCGGTGCGGTCGGCGGCCTCGGCATCGCGATCGGCGGAGTGCGCCGCGGCCGACGCCGGCGCGCACAGCGCGCTCAGGCCCGTGCGCACGCCCGCGCCACCAGCGCCGGGCGCAGCACCGTCGCCCCTCCCGTCTAGAGCGAGCTCACACTCCCCAGCGGGACTGGCCGAAGCGGTAGCCGACGGAGCGCACGGTCTGGATGAGGTTCGCGTGCTCTTCACCGAGCTTGGCTCGCAGGCGTCGGATGTGGACGTCGACCGTGCGAGCACCGCCGTAGTACTCGTAGCCCCAGACGCGTGACAGCAGCGTCTCGCGAGTGAACACCTTGCCGGGGTTCGAAGCGAGGTACTTCAGCAGCTCGTACTCCATGTAGGTGAGGTCGAGCGGCCGACCCGAGATCGCCGCTTGATAGGTCTCGAGGTTGAGGATGAGCACGCCGTACTCGATGAGCTCGGGACGCGTGCCGCCACCACTGCGCCAGAAGAGGTGCTTGAGGCGCGCCTCGAGCTCGACGTCGGTCGAGGGCGTGACGCAGAAGTCGTCGAACAGGTCCTCGCGCAGCTCGAGATCCGCGATGTGCTGAGCGGGCACCAGCAACAGGAGCGGTTCGAGGGGGATGTCGCGCTTGCGCAGCATGCGACACAGCCCGAATGCCGCCTCGGGATCGCGGGTCGCGTCGATGACCGCGCCGGCCCAGCCCTCCTCCGGTTCGATGCGCGTCACCATGTCTGCGTTCGCGGCGGCCTTCCACGGATAACCGGCGCGGTCGAGGGTCTGCGTGAGCACCTCGCTCGGCGGATCCGGGAAGAGGACCAATGGTTCCATCCGCGCTCCTTCAGAGGTTCCGGAGATAGCGGTCGAGCTCGAACTGAGTCACCTGCGTCTTGTACCCGAGCCACTCCTGGCGCTTGTTGCGCAGGAACCACTCGAAGATGTGCTCGCCCAACGTCTCGGCGACGAGCTCTGATTTCGCCATGGCGTCGAGCGCTTCGGCGAGCGACTGCGGCAGCTGGGAGATGCCCTCGGCGGCGCGTTCCTCGTCGGTGAGCTCGAACACGTTCGAGGAGAGCTCGCTCGGCAGGTCGTAGCCCTGCTCGATGCCCTTGAGCCCCGCCGCGAGCATCACCGAGAACGCGAGATATGGATTCGCTGCGGGATCGGGCGAGCGGTACTCGATGCGGGTCGACGCTGCCTTCCCCGACTTCGTGATCGGGATGCGCACGAGCGCAGTGCGGTTGTTGCGCGCCCACGACATGTACACGGGAGCTTCGAAGCCGGGGATGAGGCGCTTGTACGAGTTCACCGTCGGGTTCGTGATCGCGGTGATCTCCCGGGCGTGGAACAGCAAGCCAGCGATGAACGCTCGTGCGATCTTCGAGATGCGCAGGGGGTCACCGGACTCGAAGAACGCGTTCTCGTCGCCTTCGAAGAGCGACATGTGCGTGTGCATCCCGGAGCCCTGCACTCCTTCGAGGGGCTTCGGCATGAACGTCGCGTACACACCTTCGGCCGCCGCGGCTTCGCGCACGACGAGGCGGAACGTCATCACGTTGTCGGCCATCGACAGCGCATCGGTGTGGCGCAGGTCGATCTCGTGCTGGCTCGGACTGTCTTCGTGGAACGAGTACTCGACGGGGATGCCCATCGTCTCGAGCGTCTGCACGGTGCGCTTGCGGAGGTCGCCGGCCACATCTGCGGTCGTGAGGTCGAAGTACGACCCGTTGTCGAGCAGCTGGAGCGGCTTCGAGGGATCACCCTCTGCGAAGTAGAAGAACTCCATCTCGGGCGAGACGTAGAAGGAGAATCCCCGCTCGCGAGCCCGGTCGAGGTTGCGCTTGAGCACCTGGCGGGGGTCGCCCTCGAACGGCGAACCGTCGAGGTTCGCGATGTCGCAGAACATCCGGGCGGCGGGCGCGGCCGGGTCGACCCAGGGCAGGAGCTCGAAGCTGTTGGGATCAGGTCGGGCGAGCACGTCGCTCTCTTGCACCCGGGAGAAGCCGTCGATCGAGGATCCGTCGAAGGTCATGCCCTCGGAGAAGGCATTCTCGAGCTCAGCGGGCGTGATGGCGAAGGACTTCAGCTGCCCGAGGACGTCGGTGAACCAGAGCCAGATGAACCGGACACCCCGCTCCTCCACCGTCCGCAGCACATAGTCCTGCTGGCGCTCCATCCGGATAGTTTCACCTGCCGGACGACCCGGAATCGAACCTCCGGGCCGAGTTCATAGGCCGTTCACAATCATGCAACGGCAGGGAAACGGCAGGCCGTAATCGTTTCGGCCGGCACACACGGACCAGGAGGAGATCGTGGAAGAGCGCACGTCAGGCGAGGTGCTCGCGATGGTGCAGGGCGAGGGGTGCGACTTCGTCGACCTTCGCTTCTGTGACCTGCCGGGGATCATGCAGCACGTCACCATCCCGGCCGACGTGCTCAGCGAGGGCACGTTCGTCGACGGCCACGGGTTCGACGGCTCGTCGATCCGAGGGTTCCAGCAGATCCAGGAGTCGGACATGATCCTGATCCCGGATCCCAACACCGCGTACATCGACCCGTTCATGCAGCACAAGACGCTGGTGATCCACTGCTTCGTCGCCGACCCGGTCACCGGCGAGAGCTACAGCCGTGACCCACGGTACGTCGCGTCGAAGGCCGAGGCGTACATGACGTCGACGGGCATCGCGGACTCCGCGTTCTTCGGCCCGGAGCCCGAGTTCTTCATCTTCGACGATGTGCGCTTCGACTATCAGCCGAACAAGGCGTTCCACTCTGTCGACTCCATCGAGGGCATCTGGAACACCGGCCGCGACGAGGGACCGAACCTCGGGTACAAGCCGCGCACGAAGCAGGGCTACTTCCCCGTGCCGCCGATGGACCATTACCAGGACCTGCGCTCGCAGATGGCCGTGAACCTCGCGAAGGTCGGCATCGAAGTCGAGCTGCACCACCACGAGGTCGCCACCGCCGGACAGGGCGAGATCGGCACACGCTTCAACACGCTGCTCGCGATGGGCGATCAGCTGATGACGTTCAAGTACATCCTGAAGCGCACTGCGCATGCGGCGGGCAAGACGCTCACGTTCATGCCGAAGCCCGTGTTCCAGGACAACGGCTCGGGCATGCACACCCATCAGTCACTGTGGAAGGACGGCAACCCGCTGTTCTTCTCGGAGACCGGCTACGCAGGCCTGTCCGACATCGCCCGCTGGTACATCGGTGGCCTGCTGCACCACGCGCCGGCGATCCTCGCATTCGCCGCGCCGACCACGAACTCGTACAAGCGCCTGGTGCCGGGGTACGAGGCGCCGGTGAACCTCGTGTACTCGCAGCGCAACCGTTCGGCCGCGTGCCGCATCCCGCTCGCGCAGAAGAGCCCCAAGGCGAAGCGTGTCGAGTTCCGCTGCCCCGACTCGTCGGGCAACGCGTACCTCTCGTTCTCGGCGATGTTGATGGCCGGCCTCGACGGCGTCCAGAACCGCATCGAGCCGCCGCCGCCCGTCGACAAGGACCTCTACGACCTCCCGCCGGAAGAGCTCGCCAAGGTGCCGCAGGTGCCGAGCTCGCTCGACGAGTCGCTGAAGGCCCTCGAGAACGACAACGCGTTCCTCACCGCGGGCGGGGTGTTCACGCATGATCTCATCGAGACCCACATCGACTACAAGCGCGCGAACGAGATCGACGCGCTGCGGCTCCGCCCGCACCCGTACGAGTTCGCGCTCTACTACGACATCTAGCCGCGACTCTTGACAACTGGGACGTGGCCGCCCAATGAAGGCGGCTCACGTCCGAGTTGCGCGTTCCGACGGGACGTCCGATGCTGTCGCCGTGAGCACGCCGGCGGTCGTACGGTTCGACGCTGCGGCCGCTTTGGAACCGTTCCCGGACTTCCCCGAGACCGAGATCTCGTCAGGCGCTCGCGACAACCGCGGGCATCTCTGGCTCGACGACGCGGCTGCGGGCCTCGAGGCTGGCGTGTGGGAGTCCGAGCCGAACCTCGGGCGGTGGATGCAGTGGCCTGTCCATGAGTTCATGGTCATCGTCGAGGGCGAAGTCGTCATGATCGAGGAAGACCGTGAGACGGTCGTCGGGCCCGGTGAGTGCTTCTTCATCCCCAAGGGCCGACGCTGCGTGTGGAACCAGAGCAGCTACGCGAAGAAGTTCTTCATGATCT
>DATKAS010000322.1:0-3142 GCA_035497855.1 Acidimicrobiales bacterium | reverse complement strand
CATATCGAGGACGGGTGAGCTGGGTCGGTCGCGCCGGGCGCGAGGAGCGCGCCCCCGAGGTATGGCCATTGATGCAGAAGAACGGCTCGCTCACCGGCGTGTTCCTCGGCGCGGAGATGATGATGAACAACGAGCGGTGCCACGGGATGATTCACACGCTGCTTCGGCGCTGCGCGTCAGGCGAGCTGAAGGTCGTGATCGACCGCAAGTTCCCGCTCGCCGATGCCGCCGAGGCGCATCGCTACATCGAGAGCCGGCGCGCTTTCGGTCGCGTGCTGCTGATCCCCTGATCCGGAGCGCGCTGGTCGCCGGCACGCTTCTGGCGCTCGTCGCCGGATGTTCGCCGTCCGGCGGCGGATCGTCGTGGCACGACCTCGGTGCGCTCCCGCAAGGTGACGCTGTGCGGGCCGAGGCTGTCGAGGTGCTGCCTCCTGCCGACCACGACGCCGAATGGCTCGCGGTGGGCCTCGGCCATCACAGCGCCCACGATCGCAACCCGCTGTGGTGGACCTCGACCGACGGCGCGTCGTGGAAGCCCGGCACGATCGACTCGACCACCGCGGACGGCCCGAACTCGGGGTTCGTCGGCATCGCGCGGGCGGGCGCAGAGGTCGCGGCGCTCGGCCAGGCGTACTCCGGCGTCCACGGGAACTCGCGACCGCTCGTCTGGCAGCGTGAATCAGATGGCGCGCTCCACGAGGTGCCCATCACGCGCGAGCTGTTCGGCGGACCACGAGCGATGAGCGTGACGGGGCTCACGGGCGACGAGAGTGGATTCGTCGCGTCGGGCGGCTACATCGTGGGCGGCACGTGGACGGGCGGGGCGTCGAGCGTGGCCGCGTCCGTGTGGACCTCGGCCACCGGCGCGACGTGGGCGCGCCACCCCGACGATCCCCAGCTCACGAGCGGGACGTCCGAGGTCGTGCTCACCCGTGCGATTGCGTCGGGTGACGGCGTCGTGGTCGTCGTCGGCACGACCACACCGACGGGGTCCGGGCCGACGCAGCCGGCTGCTTGGCGATCCGAAGGCGACGACACGTGGACACGGGTGACGGCAATCGACGCGGACCCCGCACTCGACAGCGAGCTCGCGAACGTCGCGCACGCGCCAAGCGTCGGGTTCGTCGCCGCGGGCACGGAGGATGGGCGCGCAGTCGTCTTCGTGTCGAGCGACGGCACCGAGTGGCGGCGGCGCGGTCTCGACTCCGAGGCAGGAGCCGACGTGCTCGACGCGGCGGCCCTCGACGGCGGGGTTGCCGTGACATGGCGCGACGCCAAGGGGATGCACACCACGGTCGTCTCTGCGAACGGGCTCGAGACGATCGCGGCGCCTCCCGCAGGCGACGTCGTCCACCTCGCGCAGTCAGGGGAAGAGACGATCGCGCTCGTCAGCGCACACGGCACGATCCACTCGTACCGGCGGAAGCCATGAGCGTGCTCGTGCTCATGAGTGGCTTGCCGGGCGTCGGCAAGTCGGCGATCGCGGACGCGATCGGCGAGCGGCTCCCCGCCGTCGTCATCGCCGTCGACGAGATCGAAGCGGCGATCTTGCGTTCAGGAATCGACCGGTCGTTCGAGACCGGCCTGGCCGCGTACAAGGTGGGTGCAGCCATTGCCGCACACCAGCTCGACCTGGGCGCTTCAGTGATCGCCGACGCGGCGAACTACCTGGAGGTCGGCCGGCAGATCTGGTGCGCCGCGGCTGCTCGAGCCGAGATCCGGGTGATCGAGGTCGTGTGCAGTGACGAGGCGATGCACAAGGCGCGGCTCACGCGCCGGGAGCGAGGCCTCGAGCCGTTCCCTGAGCCCGATTGGGACGACGTGATGCGCATGCGCCAGGAGACGGAGCCGTGGTCGCTCGACAGGCTCACGATCGACAGTGTGCGACCGCTCGACGAGAGCGCGCGCCTCGCGCTCGACTATGTGGCCCGAGCCGCAACGTAAGCGTCGCAGAGCTCGACGAGCCGAGCCCGGCCGAAGCTCGTCTCGTGACCGCCGTGCACGACGCTGACCGGGAGGTCGCGGAGGCGGCGCATCGTCCGCACGTAGTCATTCACGTCTGACTCCTCGAGCTCATCGAGGAGCGGCCCGTCGTACACGGCGTCGCCCGAGAACAGAATGCCGGTCTCGACCTCCCACAGCCCGATGCTGCCCGGCGAGTGACCGGGGAGGTGCATGACCTCGAACGCGCGATCACCGGTGTCGACGACGTCGCCCTCCTCGAGGATGCGAGTTGCCGGCGCGCCTGCGATCTCGCCCACCATCGCCATGCCGGCGACGGGCACGGCGTCGACGAGCAGCTCGGGGATGTCGTAGCCGGCGTCTCGATATGGCCCGAGCACGGTCTCGCCATAGTGCTCGGCGACGAGCGTGGACTGCTGCGCTGCGGCGAGCACGGGCGCCTCGATGCGATGAATCGCGCGTTCGTCGAACTCGGACATGCCCCCGACGTGGTCGGTGTGCACGTGCGTCGCAACAGCGAGCAGCGGATGCCCGAGGTCGTGATCGACCATGTGTGCGAGTGGCGCGAGGCCCATCGCCGTGTCGATCACGAGGTCGCGGTCACGACCGCGCACGTGCCAGACGTTGCACCGCAGCAGCGGATGGACATGCGGCTCGGTGATCAGCGTGATGCCGTCACCGATGGAACGCGTGATCCACCACGGGTCCGCGACAGGCAGCTCGAGATTGGGCACTCGAGGCCACTCTGCCGCGCCCGAGTGCCCGATCCCAAACGGGGAGCGTCAGCTGCAGCCGCTCGTGCTGCCGCAGCTCGGGCAGGCGTAACAGCTGCCCGCTCGGTTCATCTGCACTCCGCACTGCATGCAGATGGGCGCGTCGCTTGCCCGTGTCGCCGGCGTGGCTGCTGGCGGCGGAGCCGAGGGCGTGATGCGGATCTGCTCGGTCACCGGCGCATCGGGCGTGAGGCCGAGCTCGATCTGGGTAGCGAGCTCGTTCGCCGACGGGATCGTCTTCGGGTCGGCGACCATGTCGTGCCCCTGGGACGTCTCGACGACGGTCTCCTCGACGCCCGGCAGCGTCGGCTGCAGGCGCTCGCCCACCGACATGATGTTGAGCTCGGCGCGCTCGTCGTAGCTCAGGTACTCGAGCGCGAGCTTGCGGAACAGGTAGTCCATGAGTG
>DATKAS010000321.1:0-3137 GCA_035497855.1 Acidimicrobiales bacterium | reverse complement strand
CGAACCGTTCCTTGTCGGCTTGTGTCGGCTTCGGGATGTGCATCGTCACGAATCCTTTCGGCCGGCTCGCTCTGCGGCTTCGACGAGGACCGGCAGGTGCTCACCCCAGCCTTCGACGTGTCGACGGGCTTCGCTCGCGGGAAGGCCACTGTGCCTGAGGGTCATGATCGTGTCGCCGGCGTCGTCGACGAGCGTGACCTCGACGCGGCTCGAACCTGGCGGCACATCCGGCCCACCTTCGCGCGGCTGCCAACCGAACGTGAACACCAGCCGCTCGTACGGCACGAGCTCGACGAATGCACCCTCCATGACGGCACCGTGCGCCATTTCGACCCGACACACACCACCGGGAGCGGGGTCGAGAGCGGCGGCCGCTCCCCACCATTCGCGCATGCGCTCGGGATCGGTCCAGAAGCGCCACACCGTCTCGGGCCGCGCACCGATGCGAACCGTCTGCTCGACCACACCGGTGTTGCGGTCGGTCACCGCTTCTTCCCCTTTGCCGCCCGCGCGCGGTCGGGCCACTCTTCGCGCTCAGCGACGATCTTGAGCCGGGCGAGGCTGTCGGTCCACATGTCTTCGAGGAACTCGGTCGCGTCGCGGAAGCCTTCCGGCCGCAGCCGGTAGAGCCGCCTGTTTCCCTCGGGCCTGACCTCGAGCAGGCCGGCATCGGTCAGCACCCGGAGATGTTGCGACACGGCCGGTCGCGTCATCGACGGGAACTGCTGCGCGATCTCCCCCGCTGGTCGTTCGCCATCGCGCACCAAGCGCAGGATCGCGCGGCGCGTCGGGTCCGCGACTGCCCGCAGTGCCTCGTCCACGTGGTGTGACCTCCGACCGGTTGCGTCATCCGGCTCGCTCTGTGAAAGTGTGTAAGTAACATCTTACATAGATCGGAGACCGTCGCCGTGGAGATCCTCGACGCACTCGACCAGACCTTCGAGCACGCACAGCACGTCATCGGCAACGTGCGGCCCGACCAGCTCGACAACAAGACGCCCTGCGCGGAGTGGACCGTTCGTGATCTGCTCGAGCATCAGATCGGCGTGGTCGCGGGTCTCGGCGCCGCGGCCGCGGGCGAGCCTCGCCCGAGCTTCACGCTCGGCAACGACCCCGCAGCGCAGTTCGCCGAAGTGAGCGCCGCAACGCTGCAGGCGTGGCGCGCACCGGGCGCTCTCGACCAGATGATCGACGCCGGGCCGGGCCCGATGCCGGGGCGCGTCCTCGCTGGGATCAACCTCCTCGACACCGCGACGCACACGTGGGATCTCGCGACCGCGACGGGCCAGCCGCCCGCGCTGCCCGCGGGTGTCGCCGCGGCTGCGATCGAGGCGAGCCAGCAGATCGTCACACCACAGCTGCGCGAGGGTCGCTTCGGCCCTGCGGTCGCGGCTCCCGAAGGAGCCGACGCGACGACGCAGCTCATCGCGTTCCTCGGGCGCACGCCGTGACGGCCGGCGTTGTCGGCACCCGCGAGGAGTGGCTCGCGGCGCGGCTCGCGCTCCTGCAGGAGGAGAAGGCGCTCAACCGTCGCCGTGACGAGCTCGCCGAGCAGCGACGAGCCCTCCCGTGGGTACCGGTCGACAAGGAGTACGTGTTCCACGGGGCGGAAGGCGAGCGCACGCTCACCGACTTGTTCGGCGAGCACAGCCAGCTGCTCACCTACCACTTCATGTTCGGGCCCGGATGGGGTGAGGGATGCCCCAGCTGTTCGTTCATCACCGATTGCATCGACGGCACCGGAGTGCACCTGGCGCACCGTGACGTGACGCTGGTGTGCGTCGGCCACGCTCCGTACGCGGAGCTGGCGGCTTACCGTGCGCGGATGGGCTGGACGACGCCGTTCTTCTCCTCGTCGCGAAGTGACTTCAACGCGGACTTCCATGTCTCGTTCACACCCGAGGAGCAGGCGAACGGGGCCGAGTACAACTTCACCCACTACGCGCACCCGGAGGAGGAGCTCCCCGGGATCAGCGCGTTCGCGAAGGGCGACGACGGCCGCGTGTTCCACACGTACTCCAGCTACGAGCGCGGCCTGGATCCCATGATGAGCGCGTACCAGCTGCTCGATCTCACGCCGAAAGGCCGCGACGAGAAGGGCCTCCCGTTCCCCGCGTCGTGGCTGCGCAGGCACGACGCGTATGAGGACTGACGCATGAAGGTGAAGGGCAGCGGCACCGCGGCCGATCCGTGGGTGTTGCGGACGCCGCCGGGCACTGCGGAGTACTCCATGCACCGAGACGACACCGCCGATCCTCCCGAGCTCGTGTGCCAGGTCGGAACGACGAAGCTGCGCTACCTCGCGCGGTGCATCGACGACGTGCCGAAGATGCTGAAGAAGCACGACGACTGGATGGAGCTCGGCAGCGCGGACGAGAACAAGCCGGCGAAGGACGGCACGCTCGAAGCGTGGGCTCGTTCCGAGAGCAACCCCGTGAAGGGCTGGTATGGGCTGCGGAAGGGCTACCGCGGGCGGTTCGCGATGTACGTGCCTCCGCTGCTCGAGCACCTCGGGCTCGTCGAGCTCGAGCACAACCCCAAGAACAACAGGGTGCGCGCCAAGTAGCGCTCGCTCAGGGCTTGCGGCCGGTGACGAACTGGTGGTCGTTCTGGAACCGGTAGATGCCGCGGCGGTCGCGGCACGGCTCGATCGCTTCGAGCACCTCGCGCTTCAGCACATCCGGATCGCTGTGCTCGAGCGCCGGGACCAGCGGACCGAGGCTCGAGATCGCGCGCCACGCGATGTCGGCGTCGGGCCACTCCATCACCGCGATCCGCTGACCGCGCTCGAGGTCGACGAACCCTGCGTCGCTCAGCATCTTCTCGGCGACACCCTCGAACGCGATGTTGTTCATGTCGCGCATGCCTCCGACGTGGGCCTCGGGTGAGTGGCGAGCGACGACCTTGTACGTCGGGCGGAAGTCGAGGGGTGGCCCCGTCCCCCAAAAGCTGATGCCTACTCCGCCGCCCGGCTTCAACACCCGGTACGCCTCATCGAGCGCAGGCTGGTTGCCGCCCCAGATCCCGTTGATCGAGATCACGACGTCGAACGACTCGTCGTCCCAGGGCAGGTCGAACATCGACCCGACGCGCACGTCGACCTCGGGTAGCCGCAGGCGAGCGACGTCGACGAGCTC
>DATKAS010000320.1:0-16165 GCA_035497855.1 Acidimicrobiales bacterium | reverse complement strand
CGCCCGCCGCCACGAGGACGGCCTCGCCCTGCAGGTCGCGGCGCGCTACGAGCAGGCTCGCCCGTGGCAGCTGCTCGCGAACGGCTACTGAGCCAGGTCAGAGCGCAGGGCGCAGATGCGCCCAGGGCCGAGCCTCCTCGTAGCGCGCTGCGACCTGCAGGGCGAGGCCGTCCTCGTGACGGCGGGCGATGATCTGCATGCCGACGGGCACACCGTCGACGAGGCCCATGGGCACGCATGTGACGGGGTTGCCGGAGAGGTTGAACGGCGCCGTGAAGAGCGCGGGTGCCGCGGGCCCGATGTCCTTGCCTGCGACCACGGTGGGGATCGGTCCCTCGACCCCGAACGCGGGCACCGGCGACGCCGGCACCAGGAGGATGTCGACCTCGTCGAACAGCTCGGCGAGCTGCATGTCGATGTGGTGGCGCATCTGGTTCGTCTTGGCGACGCCCTCGAGCGTCAGGTCGGGATCGGTGAACGCGAGCTCCATGAGCGGGGCGGCGCCCGGCGTGTTCATGAGGTTCATGAGGATCGTGCCGGCGTGCTGCGCGCCCTCGGGGTCAGCGTCTGCGTAGAGCACAGCGGCGCCGACCGTGACGAGGTTCGGGAAGGTGAGCGTCGCGTCCGACTGCTGCATGCCGCACGCGTCGATGAGCACCGCTGCCGCGTTGTGCAGCGCGGCAGCGACCTCCGGGTCGCTCGGTGCCATGCCGAGGTCGTCGACGACCGCGACGCGCAGACCCTCGGGCAGGGGATCGGCGATCTGTCGCTCGTAGGGGACCGTGGGCGGCGGGAGCGAGTACGGGTCGCGCTGATCGACTCCGACTGCGATGTCGAGGAAGCGTGCGCAATCGCGCACCGAACGCGCGAGCGGGCCGTAGTGGACCATGTTGGCGTGGCCGAGGTAGCCCGGGCTTCGGGGCACGCGTCCGTACGTGCCCTTCACCCCCACGACGCCGCACCAACCGGCCGGGAGCCGGATCGAACCCCCCATGTCGGAACCGGTCGCCAGGGGCACGAGGCCAGCCGAGAGGGCGGCGCCGGAACCACCCGACGAGCCGCCGGGCGCCTTCGTGAGGTCCCACGGGTTGTGCGTGGGGCCGTGGAGGACCGAGGTCGTGTAGAAGAGCCGACCGACCTCGGGTGACGCGGTCTGGCCGACCGGTACAGCGCCCGCCGCGAGCAGTCGCGAGCTCATCGTGGTCGTTGTCGTCGCGATGCAGTCCTTGTACGCGGTGGACGCGTGCGTCTCCGGCCAGCCTTCGACGGACTCGAGCTCCTTGATCCCGAGTGGCACGCCAGCGAGCGGACCAGGATCCTCGCCGCTCGCGACGCGACGGTCGATGTCGGTCGCCGCGGCCATGGCGCGGTCGGGGTCGAGGTGCACGAAGGCATTGAGCGCCGGGTTGAAGCGGTCGATGCGCTCCAGGTGGTGCTCGAGCACCTCGATCGCCTTGAGCTCACCTTCGCGGACGCCGGTCGCGATCGTCGTCGCGTCCATCTCGTGGAGGGCCATGTCGGGGAGGGCCATCTCCTGGGACGCCATCGTTTGGTTAGATTAGCCGTCGTTCACGTTCAGTCGCTCTCCGCCGAAGACCACATCCGCGACGCGGTCGACGCGCTCGTGCGCGACTGCCCGCCCGCGAGCGTCGAGCCCGGCGAGTTCTGGGGCGAGCAGTTCGATCGTGGGCTCGCGTGGGTGCACTTCCCGGAAGGCCTCGGAGGGCTCGGCGTCGATCCCGACTACCAGCACCTCGTCGACGATCGTCTGCGCGCGGCCAACGCACCCGATCCGATGCTGCGCAACTTCATGGGCATCGGGATGATGGCCCCGACGATGGTCGCGTTCGGCACCGAGGCCCAGCAGCGGAGGTATCTCCGTCCGGCGTTCTCGTGCGAGGAGATCTGGTGCCAGATGTTCTCGGAGCCGGGCGCGGGCTCCGATGTGGCCTCGCTCGCGACGAGGGCCGTGCGCGACGGCGACGAGTGGGTGATCAACGGGCAGAAGGTCTGGACGACGATGGCCCACGTCGCGAAGTGGGGGATGCTGCTCGCCCGCACCGATCCCGACGTGCCGAAGCACCAGGGGCTCACGTACTTCGTGCTCGACATGCATCAGCCCGGTGTCGATGTGCGACCACTCCGGCAGATGACCGGCGAGGCCGAGTTCAACGAGATCTTCTTCACCGATGCGCGCGTGCCCGACGCGGAGCGCATCGGCGCACCGGGCGAAGGCTGGCGCGTCGCGATCGGCACGTTGATGAACGAGCGGGTGGCGCTCGGCGCGCTGGCAAAGGAGGACCGCGGTGGTGGCGTGATCCGCCACGCCGTCCGGCTCTACCGAGAACGCGGTGGCGACGATCCCGTGCTGCGCGAACGTGTCGCCCGCGCGTGGGTCGACGCGGAGATCGTGCGGCTCACGACGCTGCGCGCCCAGGCACAGCGCGAGCGCGGCACACCGGGACCCGAGGGCTCCATCCTCAAGCTCGCGATCGGGCAGGTGCACCAGCGGATCTTCGACCTCTGCATGGACCTCCTCGGCCCCGACGCGACGCTGATCTCCGACTACGAGATGCGCCGCCCGACGGTGATGGGGGAGGCCGCGCTCGGCGACGACGATGCCGTCGACCTCGTGAAGGGGTTCCTGTCGGTGCAGGGCACGACGATCGGTGGGGGAACCACCGACATCGGCCGCAACATCCTCGGCGAGCGCGTGCTCGGCCTGCCCGGCGAGCCCCGCACCGACCGTGATCTGCCCTGGAGCCAAGTCCCTCGCAGCTGAGGAGCCGCGCGTGAACTCCTACGACTACTTGCTCGTCGACCGGGACGGCGGCGTCGCCACGGTCACCCTCAACCGACCGGACGCGTTGAACGCGTTCAACTTCGAGATGACCGCCGAGTTCGACGACGCGATCTGGTCGCTCGAGCGTGACGAGTCGGTGCGCGTGATCGTCCTGACCGGCGCGGGCAAGGCGTTCAGCACGGGAATCGACCTCGCGTCGGGCGGCGACACCTTCGGCGCCGAGGCGCACGAGCAGCACAACGCCGAGGTCGGCGCATCCGACTCACAGATCACCGAGCGGTACTCCTTCTGGACGATGCGCACACCGATGATCGCCGCGATCAACGGGATGGCGATCGGCGCCGGGCTGACGACCACGTTCCTCGCTGACATCCGCATCGTCGCCGAGGATGCGCGGCTCCGGCTTCCGTTCGTCCGCCTGAACGTGATCCCCGACGCGAACTCGACCTGGCTGCTGCCTCGGCTCGTCGGCCTGTCGCGGAGCATGGAGCTGCTGCTCACGGGGCGCTGGTTCACCGGGCGAGAGGCCGCCGACATGGGCCTCGTGTCGAAGGCGGTGCCCGCAGCCGACGTGCTTCCCGCCGCGCTCGAGATGGCGCACGACATCGCGACGAACACCGGCCCCGTCGCGTCCGGCGTGACGAAGCAGATGGTCTACAAGAACCTCATGGAGACGGATCGGGTCGCGGCGTTCACCGAGGAGACGAAGCTCACCTGGTGGGCGGGGTCACAGCCCGACACGATGGTGGGCGTCACCGCGCTCATGACCAAGAGCACGCCCCAATGGACCCAGTCGAAGCACCTGCCGATCCCGGACGACCTGCGAGAGCGTTAGCCCGGTGGGGGCCGTACGGCCTCGCGCCGGTCTTGGTGCTCGTCGCCGCGAGCTTCATCGACGGGATGGAGGCGAACTTCATCCCGGGCGTGCTCTCGCTCCTGCAGGACCACTTCAACTTCGGCGACACCGCGGCAGGCGCGATCCCCACGGCGATGGCGATCGCGGGCCTCATCGTCATGCTGCCAGCCGGCTACCTCGCGGACCGCGCGAATCGCACTCGGCTCCTCGGGATCGTGGTGGCGTCGTGGTCGGTGCTCACGCTCGCATCGGGCCTCGCGACGACCTTCGCGATGTTCTTCTTGATCCGAGTGGTGCTCGGTTCAGCAGCGAACATCAACAACCCGCTGTCCGCGAGCCTCGTCACCGACTACTACCCGTCGAGCTCTCGCGCGCGGGTGTTCGCGTTCGTTCGAGCTGCTGGCTACATCGGCCTCGCGCTCGGCATCGCCATCGGTGGCGCGTTGGGACAGGCGTTCGGATGGCGGGCGCCGTTCTTCGTGATGGTGATCCCAGGGCTCGTGGTCGCGTTCTTCGTGCTTCGCCTCACCGAGCCGCCACGCGGTGGCTTCGATCCCGAGCCGGTGCAGGTCGATGCGCTCCAGCGTGGCGTCGGCGCGCTGTGGGCCGACGTGCGAGCGGTTCTCGCCGTGCCGACGTTGAGGTTCCTCTTCGTCGGCGTTGCGGTCGCGTTCGCGGGGTTCAACGGGCTCGGCTACTGGCTGCCGAGCTTCTGGGAGCGCCAGTTCGACCTCAGCGAGGGCGAGGCGGCCGCGCTCACCGGCGTGCTCGCGTTGACCGCGACGATGGTCGGGTTCTGGATCGGCGGCGTGCTCGGAGACCGGTGGCACCGAGATCGGCCGAGCGGGCGCATCGACCTCGCCTCGGGCACGCTGCTCGTCGGCGGGGTGCTGCTCGTCGTCTCCCTCGCGATCGGCGTCCTCGCCCTGCAGGTGCCGCTCCTCGTGTGCGCTGCCATCCTCATCGTCACCGGCATGCCGAGCCAGACGGCCGCGGTCGCCGACGTGCTGCCGGCGACACGGCGGGGGATCGGCTACGCGGTGTTCACGTTCCTCGTCGCAGTCAGCTCGTCGCTCGGCCCGCTCGTGGTCGGCATCGTGTCGGACGTGACCGGCTCGTTGCGGACTGCGCTGATCGTCATGGCGCTTCCGTGCATCCCCGGCGCGCTGGTGCTCGCGAGAGCACGGCGCCCCTACGTGCGAGACAGCGCCGCGATCACGGGCTGATCGGTTCACGCGGCAGGCCGAGCACGACCTCGCCGATGATGTTGCGTTGGATCTCGTCGGTGCCGCCGCCGATGTGCATGGCGATCGAGCCGAGCAGCGCAGCGGGCCACCGTCCACCTTCTGGTCCGTCGCCGTCCGTGAGCGTGCCGGCGGGCCCGAGCACGTCGCAGCCCACCTCGGTGAGTGCGGTGCCGACCTGCGCGGCTGCGAGCTTCAGGATCGATCCCTCGACGCCGGGGATCGTCCCCTTCGCGAGGCTCGTGCGCACCCGAGCGGTCGTGAGGTCGAACAGCAGCGACAACGTGTACACGCGGGCGAGCGCCTGGCGAGTGCGGGGATCGCTCGACGCGCCGGCTTCTGCGGCGAGATGTGCCAGCGCTCGGTAGGGACCGAGCGCCGCGCCCATCGCGCCGGCCGCGAACCGCTCGTTCATCATCGTCGTGCGCCCGACTCGCCAGCCTTCGTGCTCCTCGCCCACGCGGTTGGCGACGGGCACCCGGACCTCGTCGAAGAAGACCTCGTTGAAGTGGGCGTCGCCGGTGATCTGGCGCAGCGGTCGCACGTCGATGCCCGGCGAGTGCATGTCGACGACGAGCGCAGTGATGCCGTGGTGCTTCGGTGCCGCCGGATCACTGCGGAACAGGCCGAGCCCGAAGTCGCTGTAGTGAGCGCCGCTCGTCCACACCTTCTGGCCGGTGAGCACGTAGTGGTCGCCGTCGCGGACCGCCTTGGACGAGAGGCCCGCGAGGTCGCTGCCCGCGCCGGGCTCGCTCCAGAGCTGGCACCACACCTCGCTGCCCTCGAGCATTCTTCGCAGGTACCGCTCCTGCTGCTCGGGAGTGCCGTGTGCGATGAGGGTCGGTCCGATCATCGCGATGCCGATGCTGAAGATGTTCGTCGGCAGCTCGAATCGGTTGAGCTCCTCGGCCCACACGAGCGCTTCGAGCGGGCCCGCGTCGCGACCGCCCAGCGCGGAGGGCCAGGTGATCGCGGCCCAGCCGCTCTCGGCGAGGAGGCGCTGCCACGCCTTCGCCCTCGCGAGCGCGTCGGGGCTGTCGTCGAAACCGGAGAGCACCGTGATCTTCTCGGTGGCATCGGTGCGAAGGCGAGCATGCTGCTCGAGCCACGTGCGGGCCTCGGCGCGGAACTGCGCCTCGCGGGGAGAGTCCTCGAAGTCCATGTCAGAAGTCCATGTCAGAAGTCCATGTCAGCGGTGCTCCATCACGTCGCCGGGCCGGCGAAGCACTGGGCGATCGCCATCCAGAGCGTCGCGCCCTCGCCGGTCACCTTCAGGCGGGTGTCGGCGATGTCGCGGCGTTGCGTCACGACGAGGCAGAAGTCGAGTGCGTCGCCTTCGACACGCTCTTCGCGTTGCTGCGGTCCCCACACCCACGCGTCGCCGCTCGGGCCGCGGAGCTCGACGCGGGGCTCGGTCTCGGGCACGGGGAGGCCTCGGTTGCGGAACGAGAACCCGCGAGTGCGCACGCCGAGATCGGCGACATGCCGCAGGCGCGCGGTGGGTTCCAGCACGGCGCCGACGCCCTCGGCGATGTCGTGGCCGTGCGCCCACGTCTCCATGAGCCGGGCAGTCGCGAACGACGTCGAGCTCATGGGGCCGGTGACCCACGCGATCCGGTCGTCCGCGTGGGCCCGCACCGCGTCGACGGTTGCGGCCGCCGAGGCCCGCCACCAGTCGAGCAGCGCGGCAGGATCCTTGGCGCGAGCTGACGCAGCGTTCTCCGCTTCGACTGCGCCGAGGTCGCTCAGCAGCTCGGTCAGCCGCCGAGCGAACCCGTCGGGATCGGTCGCGGCGAGCGTCGCGAGGTCCTCGGCGGTGGCGAGGTGTGCGACCTGGTCGCGCACCGCCCAACCCTCAGCGGGGGTCGGAGCGTCCCATTGCTCGAGGCGCAGCGACGCGAGCAACGAGGCGAGCGAGACCTCCTCCGCGACGAGGTCGTCGATGACGTCTTCGAGCACGTCGCGGGTCTAGCCGATCCTTTGACGCGTGTGCGAGCCATCGTTAACGTCCGGAGCATGTCGGATCCGGTCCTGTACGAGGTCGACGAGCACGTCGCGACGATCACCCTCAACCGTCCCGACCGCCTCAACGCCGCGACGTTCGACTTGGGCGAGCAGCTGCAGGCGCGCTTCCGCGAGGCCGACGCGTCGCCGGACGTGCGCGTCGTGATCCTCACCGGCGCGGGCCGCGGGTTCTGCTCCGGCGACGACGTCGAGGCCGCGTGGGGTGACCCTCGCATGGAAGCGACGATGGCCGAGCTCGGCTCGGCGCGGCCGCCGATGACGCCCGAGGTCGAGGTGATCCTCGACTGCCGCAAGCCGACGATCGCGGCGGTGAACGGCGTCGCGCTCGGCATCGGGATGGACCTCGCGGTGCTGTGCGACATCCGCATCGCCTCCGAGCACGCGAAGTTCGGTCAGCTGTTCGTCAAGATGGGCCTGATGGCGGATGTGACCGGCTACTGGCTGCTGCCGCGGCTCGTCGGGCAGGACATGGCGACGCGACTGCTGCTCACCGGCGACATCATCGACGCAGCCGAAGCGCTGCGGATCGGGCTCGTCTCACAGGTCGTGCCCGCCGACGACCTCATGCCCGAGGCGCGCGGGCTGGCCGGTCGCATCGCGGCGAACCCGCCCGAGGCGGTGGAGCACATCAAGGAGGGGCTGCGCCGGGCTGCGGGAATGGACCGCACGGGCCTCCCCGACCTCGCCGCGTACGTGGGCAACGGTCTCGCTCGTCTCTTCGCGAGCGAGGGTCACCGGGAGGCGGTGGCCGCGTTCATGAGCAGGCGCGCCTGATGCTCGACCGCGACCTCGTCCTCCCGCACATGATCTCGAAGCACGCCCGCGCGACTCCCGACCGCCTCGCGATGAAGGACGTCGACGGCCGGGCCATGACGTACCGCGAGCTCGACCACGAGCAACGTCGTTGGGCGTGCGCGTTGCGCAACCTCGGTGTCGATGCCGGCGACAACGTCGTGACGATGGTGCCGAACTCGTTCGAGTCGTACCTCGTGTGGCTCGGGGTCGCGTGGCTGCGCGCGATCGAAGTGCCGACGAACACCATGTACCTCGGCGAGATGCTGCGGTACTTGATCACGAACTCCGACGCGCGGGTCGCGGTCATCTCTGCACGCTTCCTCGATCGATTCGTCGACATCGCGTCGTCGCTCGAGAAGCTGGAGACGGTGGTGGTGCCCGACTCCGACGACCTGCCGCCCTGCCCGATCCGCCTCGTCGGAGCCTCTGAGCTCTTCGCGGGCGCGTCGCACGAGATCGACGAGCCGGGTCCCGATCACCACGACATCTGCTCGCTCATCTACACGTCGGGCACGACCGGGCCGTCGAAGGGCGTGCTCGTGCCGTGGGCGGAGCTGTTCGAGTTCGTGCGCATCCAGCCTGCCGACTTCGTGAAGCCTGACGGCGCGTACTACTCGATGTTCCCCGCGTTCCACGTCTCGGGGAAGGCGTCGCTCTACATCTCGGCTCGGGCCCACGGCCATGTCGTGCTGCGCGAGACGTTCAGCCTCAGCGAGTTCTGGAACGACATCCGCACCCACGGCATCGAGGCAGCCGGGCTCGTCGGGCCGATGGCCGGGCTGTTGATGCTCGCGCCACCGCAGGCCGACGACGCGGACAACCCGCTCGATCGCATCTACGTCGGGCCGATCATCCCGCAGATCGAGCAGTTCATGGAGCGCTTCAGCGTGACCCGCATCGGCACGGGGTTCGGGATGACGGAGATCGGTGCGCCGATCGCGTCGGACGGGTTCTCGCTCGTGAACTACCAGAGCTGCGGACGGCCGCGGACCGGCCCGCCGCACTACGAGTGCCGCGTCGTCGACGAGCACGACGAAGAAGTCGGTCCTGGCGTGGTCGGCGAGCTCGTCGTCCGTGCCGGCGACCCCTGGGTGCTGAACGCCGGCTACTACGGCATGCCCGAGGTGACGGCGCGAGCGTGGCGGAACGGCTGGTTCCACACGGGTGATGGGTTCAAGTACGACGAAGACGGCAACTACTACTTCGTGGATCGGCTCAAGGATGCGATCCGCGTGAAGGGCGAGAACGTCTCGTCGTTCGAGGTCGAGAGCTTCGTGAACCAGCACCCGAAGGTCGCCGAGTCGGCCGCGGTCGCGGTGCCGGCGGCGATCAGCGAAGACGACATCAAGGTGTGCGTCGTCGTTCGTGCGGGAGAGGAGCTCGCGCCTGCGGAGCTCATCGAGTTCCTCCGGGAGCGCATGCCGAAGTTCATGGTGCCGAGGTACGTCGAGCTCGTCGACGCACTGCCGAAGACGCAGGGCACGTTGCGCACCCGCAAGTTCGAGCTGCGAGAGAGCGTGGTCAACGGCAACACCTGGGACCGGGAGGCGCAATGACCGACATCGCCACGGCCGTGCCCGTCGCGCAGGGACTCTTCACGTGGCCGAGCGACGAGCCGCAGCTGATCGGCACGCGGTGCGTCGAGTGCGGGCTGATGGCGTTCCCTGCCCATGCAGCGTGCCCGCGGTGCAGTGGAGCGACCGAGCGCGCGATGTTCGACCGGCGCGGGACCTTGTGGACGTGGACGACGCAGGGCTTCATCCCGAAGTCGCCTCCGTACGCGGTCGTCGAGACCGAGGCCACGTTCGTGCCCTACGCGGTCGGCTACGTCGAGTTCGCCGAACAGGGTCGCATCGAGGGACGCATCGTGGGGTGTGAACCGGAGGACCTGCGCATCGGCATGGAGATGGAGGTGGTCGTCGTGCCGTTCATGGTCGACGACGAAGGTCGCGAGGTCCTGACGTACGCGTTCGCACCATCGGGGGCGAGCCATGAGTGACATCGCCATCATCGGGATCGGGATGCATCCCTTCGGCCGCTTCGACGACCGCACCGGACTCGACATGGGGGTGATGGCCGCGCGGCAAGCGATGTCCGACGCGGGGGTTGCGTGGGACGACATCGAGTTCGCCGTCGGAGGCAGCCTCAGCAGCTCGATGGGGGCGGGTGCGTCGCCCGATGCGATGGTCGCTCGGCTCGGTCTGTCGGGAGTGCCCTTCGTCAACGTGAGCAACGGATGCGCGACGGCGGGCACTGCGCTCGCGACCGCGTGCGCGTCGATCACCGCCGGAGTGCACGACCTCGGGCTCGTCGTCGGGTTCGACAAGCACCCGCGCGGTGCGTTCGATCCCGACCCGGGCATCCTCGGCCTCGGCAAGTGGTACGGCGACACCGGGATGATGCTCACCACGCAGTTCTTCGCGATGAAGATCCAGCGCTACATGTACGACTTCGGCATCAGCCGCGGCACGCTCGCGAAGATCGCCGCCAAGGCATACCGGAACGCCGCTCGCAACCCGAATGCGTGGCGGCGCAAGCCGTGGAGCGAGGAGGAGATCCTCGCGTCGCGGATGCTCAACGACCCGCTGACGCAGTACATGTTCTGCTCGCCGGCGGAGGGCGGTGCCGCGGTGGTCGTGTGCCGCGCCGACCGGGCGCGCGAGTACACCGACACGCCGGTCTTCGTGAAGGCCGTGACGATGCGGACTCGCAAGTTCGGATCGTTCGAGGTGATGAGCCCGTGGATGCCCGTCGACCGGGCGTCCGCCCCCACCGCGCAGGCAGCGCAGCTGTGCTTCGACCAGGCCGGCATCGGGCCCGAGGACATCGACGTGATCCAGGTGCAGGACAGCGAGCCGGGCGCCGAGGTGATGCACCTGTCCGAGTGCGGCTTCTGTGCCGACGGCGAGCAGGAGGAGCTCGTTGCCCGCGGTGCGACCGAGATCACGGGGCCGATGCCGGTGAACACCGATGGTGGTCTCATCGCCAACGGCGAGCCGATCGGCGCGTCCGGCCTGCGGCAGATCTACGAGGTCTGCCTGCAGCTGCGCGGCGAGGCCGGGGAACGACAGGTGCTCGATCCGAGGGTGGGGTTCACGCAGGTGTACGGCGCGCCCGGCGTGAGCGCTTGCACGATCCTGAGCCGATGAGGGCTCCGTCGACGAGCACGGGCACCAAGCGACGCCCGTACCGTCGGGACGAGATCCTGGCCGCCGCGGTGAAGCTCTTCCACGAGCGCGGCTACCACGCGACCGGCATGGACGACATCGGGGCCGAGGCCGGCATCAGCGGCCCGGCGATCTATCGCCACTTCAAGGGCAAGGAGGAGATCCTCGAGATCCTGCTCATCGACGCGGCGCAGACTGGCCTCGAAGCAGCGCACGAGGTCGTGAGCTCTGCACCATCGCCGAGAGCCGCGCTCGAACGCCTCGCGGGCCACTACGTCGGTTCGATCGCGGCGAACCCCGCCCTCGCGTTCGTCGGCGTGTACGAGCGCCGCACGTTGAGCGCCGACACGCGGGCACGGATGGACCGGCTCGAGCGGTTGCACCTGGAGGAATGGCTGCACGCGCTCCTTCAGCTGCGGCCGCAGCTGCACGATGCGGAGGCGCGCATCATGATCCGCGGGGTGCACGGCATGGCCGTCGCGGCGATCGTGTACCGCAGTGGCATGGAGCGTCAGGCGCTCGTCGACCTGGTCACCGACATGACGATGAAGGCGCTGCTCGTCAAGCGGCCGTAGATCACTGGTACACGGGCGGTCGTTTCTCCAAGAACGCGCTGATGCCTTCGCGCGCGTCGGGCTGCTCGGCCGAGCGGACGATCGCCGCGGCTTCTGCTTCGAGGTGGAGCGCGAGTGACTCGTCGAGGCTCGAGCGCAGCAGCCGCTTCGCTTCGCCTTGGGCGCGGCCCGGGCCGGCGGCCAGCTGACGCGAGACCGCGTCGACCTCCTCGTCGAGGGCGTCGTCGGCGACGACGCGCGTGACGAGCCCGACGTCGCACGCTGCCTTCGCTCCGAGCGGCTCGTTGAGCAGGGTGAGCTCTTGGGCACGCCGCAGCCCGATCAGCCGTGGGAGGAGGAACGACGTGCCGCCGTCGGGGTTGAGCCCGATCTTCGTGTAGGCGACGACGAACCGGGCCGACTCCGTCGCGATGACGATGTCGCCGCCCGCTGCGAGGCCGAGTCCGGCGCCGGCGGCGCTGCCCTGCACGCCGACCACGATCGGTGCGTCCATGCGGGCCAAGGCGATGATCGCAGCATGGAGGTGCGTCGTGACCTCGCGAAGGTGGGCCGGGAGGTCGGTCTGGGCGGCGAACGCCTTCAGGTCACCACCGACGCAGAAGTTGCGGCCCGCACCGCGCAGCACGACGACCTTGACGCTGCGGTCCGCCTCGGCAGCGATCACCGCGTCGTGGAGGTCACGCGCCAGGTCGAGGCTCACCGCGTTTCCTGCGTCGGGCCGATCGAGCGCGATCGCGCCGATCCCGCCCGACGACGTGAACGCGACGGTGGTCACGTCCGCTCGACCCACTCGTCGGTGGTCATGAGCTCGACGCCGATCAAGCCGAGGGGCGCGAGCGCCGACCGTTGGAGGGTCTCGGGATCGACGATCTGACCGTCGACGGACGGCATCGGAGGCACTCCCACGGCGTCGTGGAGGATGGTCGCGCCCATCCCCATGTGGAGCGCTTGCCGCGCGGTCGTGTCGCAGCACACGTTGGTCATGTAGCCGACGATCGTCACGTGGTTGATGTCGCGCCCGCGCAGCCACTGCTCGAGGTCGGTGCCCGTGAAGCTTCCCGGCAGCTCCTTGTCGATGAGGTGGTCGTACGGGCGCGACGTGACCTCGGGACGGAGCTCTTGGGTCGGAGTTCCGACCTGGAAGGTCTTCTCGCCCGGCTCGCCGACGTGGCGCACGACGATGACAGGTACGCCCACGCTCGTGGCGTGGTCCATCGCCGCGCCGATGCGCTCGAGGCTGTCTTCCCGTGGCGGGTAGCCGATCGGGAGCCGCCCGCCGAAGTACTCCTCTTGTACATCGATGACGAGGAGTGCGGTGTCGTTGGCTCCGGTCATCCGCCGAGCCTAAGTCAGCCGATGGGGCTGAGCCCCTGCGCCACTCGTCCCGACAGCGTCGTCTGCTTCGCCCGACCGAGTGGGTGGAAGAGGCAACCGTGCACGTCCCGGTACAGCCGCTCGAGATCGGATTGTCGCGTGTATCCGATGCCGCCACTCGCCTCGATGGCCAACCGGACGGTGTCGATCACCGCAGCGCTCGTGATCGTCTTGCGGCTGAGTGCGCGACTCGCGATCTCGTCGGTGTTGGCGAAGTGGAGGTTGTCGGCGTCGGCGTACATCGCGTCGAGCACGTCCGCGGCGGTGGTGTGCGCGTTCAGCATCTCACCGAGCAGCTGGAGGACGTGCTGCTCGGAGCGTCCGACGACGGTCGCTGTCGCCACATCCACCGCCGCGTCCGCGATCCCCAGATAGGCCGACATGATCAGCGGAAGCGCGGCCGGGAGGATCGTGTTCCACACCGGGTGCCACTTGTCGGCGGGACGCCGAAGTGAGATCGCGGCCTCGGGAACGAACACGTCGTCGAGCACGACGGTGTGGGAGCCGGTCGCGCGCTGCCCGAGCGTGTCCCACGTGAAGTCGATGCTGACGCCATCCGCCGCCATGGGCACCGCGCAGTGGAGCACTTCTGGCCCCTCCGGTGCGTCGTCCCAGCGGATGCTCGTCACGAGGATGTCACCGATCTCACACCCGCTCGCGGGCGCCTTCCGCGCGCTCACCCGATAGCCGCCGTCGACCGGTCGAGCGGTTCCGTTCGATCCGAGCCAGTCGGATGCGCCCGTGCTCACCAGGATGGCCCCGTCCGCGACCTTGCGCAGGACCCCGGACGCGTCCATGCCGTGGTGGTGCCGCCACACTTGTGCGGCCACGAGATGCGTGTGCATCGAGAGGGTCAGGGCCGAGGGTGAATCGACGCGGGCGATCGAGCGGAGCAAGGCTCCGGTCTCGGCGTGCGTGAGACCGAGGCCCCCCAGCTCGGTGGGCACGAGGGCCGCGGTCGTGCCGTCCTTCTTGAAGCCCTCGAACGCAGCGACGTTGATCGTGCCGCGGCGATCATGCTCCCGGGCGGACTCGATCGAGGTTGGCGGGTTGGTTGTCTTCATCTCTGTCGTTGTCATGATTCCGACGGTAAGAAGCGACGAGACGGCGCGATAGTCAAGGAAGTGGACTCTTCCAGTACAGAAAGTGGACTCAAGTACGGGCAGTACTGCCCGATCTCGAGGGCGCTCGATGTCCTCGGCGAGCGATGGTCGTTGCTGATCCTGCGCGACATGATCGTGGGCACCACTCGCTTCAACGACCTCGCCAGAGGGCTCCCGGGTCTTTCACGGACGCTCTTGACCAAGCGACTCCGCCAGTTCGAGCGAGCCGGGCTCGTCGACCGGGACGGCAATCAGTACCTCCTCACCGACGCGGGGCGGAGCCTCGAGCCCGTTGTGTTCGGGCTCGGCGAGTGGGGTGCCCAGTACGCCTTCGGCGAGCCCGAGGACGACGAGCTCGATCCCGAGCTGCTTGTCTGGTGGATGCACACCCGGATCGACACGACTTCGTTTCCCGGCCGGCGCCACGTCGTGCACGTCCGTTTCACTGACGACGCTCGCCAGTACTGGATCGTGATCGAGTCGGGCGTGCCCTCGGTCTGCCACTCGGACCCGGGGTACGACGTCAACATCTCCATCGTCGCGGACGTTCGCACCTTGTACCGAGTGTGGCTGGGCCGCCTCACGATCAAGGACGCGCTGGCGTCTGGGCATTTGGAATTCGTCGGCGCGCCAGCGTGGACGCGGCGGATGCCGAGCGTCCTGCAGCTGAGCGCCATGGCCGACTACGTACGCGCCGGCATGGGCTGACGCCGCGCGCGTGCGCCCTGCGCACGCGTCCAGCGGGGACGTCAGTGGCTCTGTACGCTCCGCTCGCGGAGCACCTGCGTTCGGGGGGTGGAGAGTGGCGATCGAGTCGGACGGGCACAGCCGCGGCAACCCGCGCCTGTACGAAGTCATCGAGCACGCACCGAAGACGGGCAAGAGCCCGACCGTGTGGGCGTGGCCCCAGCTGATCGACTACCTGAAGGTCGCGGGCCAGCCCGTGCAAGGACCATGGCCGCCACACCAAGAGCGGCGCCCCGACCCCGACTACGAGTCGCTGCCGGTGGCCGTGCCCGATCCCGCATCACAGCCGAAGAGCTGACGCGATGTACCCGCCGAGGTTCCGGTACGAAGCGCCTCGAACGCTGGACGAGGCCATCGGGATGCTCCACGACGGGGGCGGCGAGGCGAAGGTGCTCGCCGGAGGCCAGAGCCTGATCCCTCTGCTCAAGCTGCGCTTCGCATCACCCGACCTGCTCGTCGACATCAACGGGATCCCTGGTCTCGACTACCACCAGCTCGATCCCGACGGCACGATCCGCGTCGGCGCGCTCTGCCGCCACGCGGACCTCGAGCATTCGGCGCTCCTACCGGGCAGGCAGCCGGTGATGGCCGCGGCGGCGCCGCTCATCGCCGACCCGATCGTGCGCAACCGAGGCACGTTGGTCGGGTCGCTCTGCCACGCGGACCCGCAAGGCGACTGGGCGTCGGTCGTGACTGCGCTCGGAGGGCATGTCGTCGCGCAAGGGCCGAGAGGTCGCCGTTCGATCCCGGTCGCCGACTTCGTGACCGGCCCCTTCCAGAACGTCCTCGCGTATGACGAGATCGCGGTCGAAGCGGTGGTCCCCGCGCCGAAGGGTGAGCTCGCCGGCGGCTACCTGAAGCTCGAGCGTCGCGTCGGAGACTTTGCGACCGCGGGCGTCGCGGTGGCGATCGAACGGTCAGGTGGTTCGGTCAGTCGCGCCGGCATCGCGCTGACCGGTGTCGGCTCGTCGACGATCGACGCGAGCGACGCCGCACAGTCGCTTGTGGGGGTCGCGCTGAGTGCCGATCGCATCGCCCACGCCGCTGACCTCGCGGCACAGGCCGCGCAGCCCCGCACCGATCATCGCGGCAGCGCCGACTTCAAGCGTCAGATCGTGCGCACGTTCGTGGTGCGCCTGCTCACCCGCGTCGCGGACTCGGAAGACAAGGCGGCGTGACGATGACGAGCCTCTTCGAAGAGATCACCCCCGAGCCGGCGAGCGACGTCCCCATCCGCCGGGTCACGCTCACGATCAACGGCGAGCGGCGTGCCGCGGACGTCGAACCTCGACTGCTGCTCGCGCACCTGTTGCGGAACGGGTTCCGTCTCACCGGCACGCACACCGGATGCGACACCACGAACTGCGGCGCGTGCACCGTGCTGTTCGACGGCCGACCAGTGAAGAGCTGCACGATGCTCGCGGTGCAGGCCGACGGTCACGACGTCACGACGGTCGAGGGCCTCGCCACTGCGAG
>DATKAS010000319.1:0-7423 GCA_035497855.1 Acidimicrobiales bacterium | reverse complement strand
CGGTGAATCGTGTCGGCACCGGCGTCGTCATACGAAGCAGTATACGGAGCGTAGAACTGCTGATTGGGCGGGCGGGCTCCGATGCGCCGGAGCGCCGTGTCGTCATGCGACATGCGAGGCAGCGACCCGAGCAGAACTACTTGCCCTGCAACAACGCCAGGGCGCTCTCGATCCCGTGCTCCAGGACGTCATCGGCGAGCTGCCGGTCGGCGAGGGCGCGGGACAGCTGGAGCGTGCCGATCAGCAACGCGAACAGGCTGAGGGTCTGCCCGCGAGCCGACTGCGGATCGTCGGGCGCCAAGCGGCGGGCGATCTCGTCGGCCAGGGCGACGATCCCTTCGGTGTAGGTGCTCTTGGTCAAGTCGCTGCCGCGGCCTAGCTCGTCGAGCAGGGCGGCGGACGGGCAGCCGTGCTCGACGTCGTCGCGGTGCGCGATCGACAGGTACTCCCGGACCAGCTGCTCGATGCCGGCCCGGCCGGGTGGCGCCGAGCGGTAGCGCTCGAGCTGCTGGCGCAGCTGGTCGGCGATGGTCGTGGCGACGAGGTCGTCCTTCGACGCGAAGTGCGCGTAGAAGGCTCCGTTGGTCAATCCGGCGTCAGCCATCAGCGTCGACACGCCGGAGCCGTCGATGCCATCGCGCTTCAGTCGCGCACCGGCGGCCTCGATGATCCGCCGCCGGGACGCTTCCTTGTGCTCCTTGCCATACCGGGCCACAGCTCTTCCTCCGTGTCGGACGACACATTGCCTTCTCGCCCGCCGTGATTATAGTACGGTCATACTTCAATCAAGGAGCACCCGATCACCGCAGCGACTTCGATCCCCGAGGCGGACCGGCACGCGGTCGAGGCTGTGTTCCGGGATGCGCCGACCCGCACCGTCGCGGTCGGTGACTTCCAGGCCGCCTACCGCGAGCTCGGTCCGAGCACCGGCGTGCCCGTGGTCCTCCTCACCCACTTGGCCGCCGTCCTCGACAACTGGGACCCGCGGGTCGTCCACGGCATCGCCGCACGGCACCGGGTGATCATCTTCGACAACCGCGGAGTGGGAGCGTCCACCGGGTCCACACCGAAGTCCATCGACGCCATGGCGAAGGACGCGGTGGCCTTCATCCGGGCACTGGGTCTCGAGCAGGTGGACCTCCTCGGCTTCTCGATGGGCGGGATGATCGCCCAGGTGATCGCGGCCGAGGAGCCCCAGCTCGTCCGCAGGGTGATCCTCGCCGGCACCGGCCCCGCCGGTGGTGAGGGCATCACGAAGGTGACCCGCCTCTCGCACCTCGACACGGTGCGGGGGGTGCTGACGATGCAGGATCCGAAGCAGTTCCTGTTCTTCACCCGGACGCCGGCCGGGCGTCGCGCTGGCAAGGAGTTCCTCGGTCGGCTGAAGGAGCGAACCCAGGACCGCGACAAGACGATCTCGATCCGTTCGTATCTCGCCCAGCTCGAGGCCATCCACCGCTGGGGCAAGCAGCGGCCCGCCGATCTGTCGATCATCCGCCAGCCGGTTCTGGTCGCCAACGGCGAGAGCGACCGCATGGTGCCCACGATCAACTCGGTCGATCTCGCGCGGCGCCTGCCGAACGCCGAGCTGGTGATCTACCCCGACGCCGGCCACGGCGGGATCTTCCAGTTCCACGACCAGTTCGTCGAGAAGGCGCTTGCCTTCCTCAGCCACGACACGAAGGAGCTCTCATGAAAGTCGAAGGTGCTGCGGCACTCGTCACCGGAGCCAACCGCGGCCTCGGTGCCGCCATCGCCCAGGCGCTCGTCGACGCCGGCGCGAAGGTCTACGGCGCCGCCCGCGACAACACGACCATCAGCAACCAGCACGTCATCCCGGTCGTGCTCGACGTCACCCGCCCGGACGACATCGCCAACGCCGCGCGCACCTGCGGCGACGTTTCGATCGTCGTGAACAACGCGGGGATCCTCCGCAGCTCCACGTCGCTGGCAGCAGGTGCCATCGAGTCCGCACGAGCCGAGCTCGAGACCAACTTCTTCGGCCCGATGCAGATGGCGCAAGCGTTCGCACCCGTGTTGCGCGAGAACGGCGGCGGGGCGCTGGTCAATGTCCTCTCGGTGCTCTCGTTCGTGTCCATGCCGAAAGGCGCGACGTACAGCGCGTCGAAGGCTGCCGCGTGGTCGATCACCAACGCGCTCCGCATGGAGCTTCGCCGGCAGGGAACCCTCGTAGTCGCAGTGCACGCCGGGTTCATCGACACCGACATGGCCGCCGGTGTCGACGGGGAGAAGATCAGTCCGGAGTCGGTCGCGCAGCAGATCGTCGCGGCGATCGAAGCCGACGCCGAGGAGGTCCTGGCCGATCCGACCAGCCAGCTGGTCAAGGCATCGCTCTCGAACGACCTGACGACGCTGTACCCCACCCTCCAAGCGCAGTGGGACGCCGAAGCGGTCAGCCGATGATGCTCTGGGCCTGAGGGTCCTCAGCCCGGGTAGCCGGGTCCGGCCTTGGCGCGGACGTGGCGAACGTCGAGTGGTTGCTCGCATTCGCTGCACACCACGACGGCGTGCATGTCGTGTTCGCAGGTGGTGTGGTGCAGCACGAGAGGCGTTCCTTCGGGACCAGTGAGCCAACGTTCGCCCCAGGCCGCCATCGCCGCGAGGAGCGGATAGGCGTCGCGGCCCTTGTCGGTGAGTCGGTACTCGAAGCGGGTCGGGTTCGCTTGGTACTCGACGCGGGTGAGGACTCCTGCGTCGACGAGTCTGGTGAGCCGCTGCGTGAGGATGTTGCGGCCGATGCCGAGTGCGGATTGGAAGTCGTCGAAGCGGCGGGTGCCGAGACACGCCTGGCGGATGATCAGCAGGTTCCAGTGGTCGCCGAGGATGTCGGTGCTGCGGGCGATGGTGCACGGCCACTTCGACGTGTCGGTGCGCTTCACGTCGACCACCGTAGCGGAGTTGGTTGCATGATGGAACTCGGCCTTCTAGTGTCGGTTCCATCATGGAACCAGTAGCGGAGGTGCCGGCCGTGGATCGTCATGCGCACGGGCAGGTCGAGACGACAGTTGTCGACGAGCGCATCTTGGTGATGACCGTCGACCGGGTCGAGAAGAAGAACGCGTTCACCCCGAAGATCGGCAATGAGCTCGCGGCGGCCTATACGCGCCTCGACGATGATCCCGAGCTGTTCGTCGGCGTGCTCACCTTCGCTGGCGACCACACGACCGCTGGGTTGGAGATGCCGCTGTTCTTCGGTCCCGACGCGGAGGCCGGCCCCCCGACGGATGCGGTCGATCCGTTCGGGCTGCAACGCCGGCTGACCAAGCCGCTGGTGACCGCGGTTCAGGGGATCACGTTCACGATCGGCATCGAGATCGCGTTGGCCGGCGACATCGTCGTGGCCGCGTCCGACACGCGCTTCTGTCAGCTCGAGCCCAAGCGCGGGCTGGCGCCGCTCGGCGGCGCGACGATCCGCTACGTGCAACGAGCGGGTTGGGGCAACGCGATGTATCACCTGCTGCGGGCCGACGAGTTCGGTGCCGACGCAGCGTTGCGGATCGGCCTGGTGCAGGAGGTGGTCGAACCGGGTCGTCAGCGGGACCGGGCGGTGGAGCTCGCGCGCGAGCTGTTGCAGTGCGCGCCGTTGGCGTTGCAGCACACGATCGCCAACGCCCGACTCGCGCTCGACGCGGACGAGCCCACGGCGATCGACGCCATTCCGGCGATGAGCAAGGCGGTCATGGCGACAGCCGACTTCCAAGAGGGGATCGCGTCGTTCATCGAACGGCGCCCGGCACGGTTCACAGGACGCTGAGATGACCGACACCGCCATCCGCGCGACTTCGAACGACGAAGCGTGGCATCCGACCGCGTGCATCCTGTGTGAGTGCAACTGCGGCATCGAGATCCGCCTCGGTGCGGACGGTCGAACGTTCGAACGCACCCGCGGCGACAAGGCGCACCCGGCGTCGAAGGGCTACACGTGCGAGAAGGCGCTGCGCCTCGACTACTACCAGAACGGTCGCGGTGAGCGGCTGCTGAGCCCGCTGCGCCGACGACCCGACGGGAGCTTCGAGGAGATCGACTGGGACACCGCCATCGGGGAGGTCGCAGATCGGCTGGCCGCCGTGAGGGACGCGCATGGCGGCGAGGCGATCGTGTACTACGGCGGGGGCGGGCAAGGAAACCACCTGGGCGGCGTGTACGGGTCGGCGACGCTCAAGGCGCTCGGCGTCCGGTTCCGGGCGAACGCCATCTCGCAGGAGAAGACTGGCGAGGTCCTGGTGATGGGAAAGATGTTCGGCACACCCTTGCGAGGTGACTTCGAGCATTGCGAGGTCGCGTTCTTCGTCGGCAAGAACCCGTGGATCTCGCACGGCATCCCGCACGCTCGCACGACGCTCAAGGCGATTGCTGCCGATCCCGACAGGGCGATGATCGTGATCGATCCCAGGGTCACCGAGACCGCGGCGATGGCCGACTTCCATCTCCAGGTGCGCTCGGGCCGGGACGCGTGGCTCATCGCAGCCATGGCCGCGGTGCTCGTCGACGAGGCGCTCGTCGATCGCGAGTGGCTCAGCGAGCATGCGTCGGGCGTCGAACCGGTGCTCGCTGCGCTGGCCGCGGTGCCGATCTCCCAGTACTGCGAGATCAGCGGTGTCGACGAGACGATGGTGCGCGCCGCCACGCGTCGGATCGCGGCGGCGGCCAGCGTCGCCGTGTTCGAAGACCTCGGCGTCCAGATGAACCGCCACTCGACGCTCGTCAGCTACCTCGAGAAGCTGGTGTGGCTGCTCACGGGGAACCTCGCGATTCCGGGTGGGCAGTACGCGATGTCGAGCATCGGCAACCTGCTGCGGATGAGTCGCGCCGAGCTCGAACCGAGCACGGCTCCAGTGTCGCCGGTCGCCGGCGCGCGGCTGATCGGCGGCCTCATCCCGTGCAACGTGATCGCCGAGGAGATCCTCACCGATCATCCGAATCGCTATCGAGCGATGATCGTGGAGTCGGGGAACCCGCTGCACTCCGTCGCCGACAGCCAGCGGATGCGCGAAGCGATGCGTACCCTCGACGTGAGCGTGTGCATCGACGTCTTCATGACCGAGACGGCGCGCGAGTCGGACTACGTGCTGCCGGCCACCACGCAGTACGAGAAGTTCGAGGCCACCTTCTTCAACTTCGACTTCCCGCAGAACGTCTTCCAGCTGCGCCGACCGGTTCTCGACCCGCCCGCCGGTCCGCTGCCCGAGCCGGAGATCCATGCGCGACTCGTCGACGCGCTCGGCTTCCTCGACGGCGACGCGATCGAGCAGCTGCGGGCCGCCGCGACTCGAGACCGTGAAGAGTTCGCCGCCGCGTTCGCGCAGGCGATGACGAGCGATCCCAAGCTCGCCGCGGTCGCGCCGGTGGTGCTGTACCGCACGCTCGGGGAGACGCTCCCGCACGGCGCGGCAGCTGCCGCCGCGCTGTGGCCGATGGCGGTTCGCTGCTCGCAGCGGAACCCCGACGGCGTCGAACGCGCCGGATTCGGTTCGGGCCCTGACGCCGGCAACCGACTTTTCGACGCGATCGTCGACCGCCCGTCGGGTGTCGTGTTCACCGACGACACCTACGACGCGACCTGGGCGCGCATCCAAACCGACGACGGTCTCGTCCACGTGGAGATCCCCGAGCTCCTCGACGAGCTCGCCGGTCTCCTCGACGAGACACCGCCCGGCGACGACCCTTCGTGGCCGTTGCTCCTGTCCGCCGGCGAGCGGCGGTCGTTCACCGCCAACACGATCCTGCGCGACCCGGCGTGGCGGAAGAAGGACACCGATGGGTCGCTGCGCGTCTCGCCGGCCGACGCCGACCGGCTCGGTCTCGTCGAGGGCGACACCGCCACGCTGACCACGAAGCGAGCGAGCGCAGTGGTCACCGTCACGGTGGACGACACTGTGCAGCCCGGGCACGTCTCTCTCCCGAACGGGCTCGGTCTCGACCACGTCGAGTCCGGGATGCGGCACCGGACCGGCGTCGCGCCCAACGAGCTGACAGCGAGCGAGGATCGCGATCCGTGGGCCGGAACACCGTGGCACAAGACCGTGCCGGCGCGACTCGAGCGAGTGGTCGCATGAGCTTCGACGTCGGCCAGATCGACGAGGTCCTCGCCACGACGCGCGCCGTTCGCCGGAGGCTCGACCTCGAGCGCCCAGTCGACAACCAGCTGCTGCTCGACTGCATCGACCTCGCCGAGCAGGCTCCGACCGGCGGCAACCTCGGCAGCCGGCGATGGATCATCGTGCGCGAGCAACGGGTCAAGGATCAGCTCGGCGAGCTCTACCGCGACACAGCGCTGCCATTCATGTCCGCCGCGGCGGAACGGCTCCACGGCACTGGCCACCCGAGCGAGAAGGTGATGGCATCGGCCGCGTACCTCGCCGAACATCTCGCCGAAGTCCCGGCCATCGTCATCCCGACCATCATCGGCCGCCACGATGGCGGCGGCCGTCCCGGTCTGTTCGACTCCGTCATCCAAGCAGCGTGGAGCTTCTGTCTCGCCCTGCGCGCCCGCGGACTGGGCACCACCTGGGTGACGGCCGCGCTGCAGGACACCGCGAGGGTCAAGGAGATCCTCCGCATACCGGCAGACATGACCGAGATCGTCCTTCTCCCGGTGGCCTACACGAAGGGCACCGACTTCACGCGCGCGCCGCGTCATCCCGCCCGGTCGATCACCTACTTCGACCGCTTCGGCCTGACGACCGAGCGTGGGCCCAGCGACGAGCTCCGTTTCGAGGACGGCCCCGGCGCCATCGCGGAGGTCGACATCGCCGCCTCGCCGGCCACGGTGTGGTCGCTGGTATCGGACATCAACCTCCCGGCACGGTTCTCCAACGAGTTCGCCGGCGCCGAGTGGGCGAGCGACGACCGCGGCGTAGGCGCCATGTTTCACGGGCACAATCAACACGCCGCGCTCGGGGAGTGGACGATCCCGTGCTTCATCGACCACTGCGACGAACCTCGCGCGTTCGGCTGGCGCACCTCCGACCCCGACAACCCCGGGGCGCGCTGGCGTTTCGACCTCGAACCCCGCGAGGGCGGCACCCGCCTCCGGTTCTCCTACGTCATGGGACCGGGCCCGTCGGGGACGACCATGGCGATCACCAACAATCCCGGCAAGGAAGTGCGGGTGCTGCGCCGACGCATCGGCGAGGTCCAAGCCAACATGCAGCAGACCGTCGAGGGCGTGAAGCAGCTCGCGGAAGCGAGGGCCGCTGACTGATCGCCGATCAGTCGGTGAGGCTGAACGCGACCATGGGGATCGAGGCCATCATCCGCACCAAGTCCTCGTGCGTGCCGTCGTACGACACACCCATCGCGACGTAGAGGCGAGCCGCTGTCCTGGGGTGCTTGCGTTCGTAGTCGGCCATCACCGTCGCCGCCTCGTCGTCGGGCAGGAACCGGACCGTCGCGTGGTGAC
>DATKAS010000318.1:0-5514 GCA_035497855.1 Acidimicrobiales bacterium | reverse complement strand
GTCGTGCTCGGCATCGAGGTCGCCGACGTCGGTGCCGGCCGAGACCTGAGCCCGGCGGTGGCGACCGCGGTCGAGCTCGCCGCCGACCGGCTCGTCGCCGTCGTGACGACGCTCGTGGGGAGCACGTGACGTGTGCCTCTCCGAGGTCGGGCGCGTGGTCGAGCTGCACGACCGGGCGGAGGGCACCGTCGACGTGGATGGGCGGCTGCGGCGCGTGTCTCTCGTCGCCCTTGTGCTCGACGGCGCCGCGCCCGCGCCCGGCGATTGGCTCCTGCTGCATACCGGCTTCGCCATCGAGACGCTCGCCGAAGCCGAAGCGCTCGAGCTGGTCGCACTCGCCCGTGACGTGAGAGCCCGTGACCTGAGAGAGGGGGAGTCATCGTGAAGGCGGTCCGATCCGTGCCGAAGACCCGCCGCGCCGGTGTCGCGCTGGCGGGCGTGGCTGCGTGCATCAGTGGTGTCGCGGTGTTCGTGAACGGTTACGGCGTCCGTCGGTGGGGCGACGCGACTGCGTACACGACAGCGAAGAACCTTGTTGCCGCGATCGTGTTGGGGTTCGTCCTGCTCGCAGGCACCGCGACCCGATCCCGAACCGCGCCGCGAGCTCGACTCGGCCGTCGGGAGTGGGCGGGTGTCGGCGCCGTCGCCCTGATCGGCGGGAGCGTGCCCTTCGTGCTCTTCTTCGAGGGCCTCGCCCGCGCGTCGTCGACGGACGCCGCATTTGTCCAGAAGACGCTCGTCGTGTGGGTCGCGCTGCTGGCCGTACCCCTGCTGCACGAGCGCATCGGCCCGCTGCACTTCGCCGCGATCGCGTTGTTGGTCGTCGGGCAGGCGGCGCTCACCGGCGGCGTGCCCCATCTCGTGACCGGGGCGGGAGTGACGATGGTCTTCGCCGCCACGCTGCTGTGGGCGGTCGAGACCGTTTTCGCGAAGTGGCTGCTCGGCACAGTTCCGCCGTTCGCGCTCGGGGCGGCACGCATGGGTGGCGGGGTCGTGGTGCTGCTCGGATGGCTCGCGGTACGAGGCACGCTCGGAGATCTCGCGGACGCGGGCACGGCCGCCTGGGGCTGGGTGCTCCTGACCGGCGTGATCCTGGCTGCGTATGTCGGCACGTGGTATTCGGCGCTCGCCCGGGCGCAGGCAGTCGACGTCACCGCCTTGCTCGTCGTGGGCGCACTGGTCACCGCCGCGCTCGACACCGGCATCAAGGGGGTCCCCGCGCCAGATCCCGTGGGGCTCGTCCTGGTCGCGACCGGCGGGCTGCTCGTTGCCTGGACCTCGCTCTGGCGCGACCGCGTCCCCGGGAGCGCATCCGCGTGAGCGGCGCGCTCACCTTCGCGAGGTTCGCATACCCGCCGAACGCGTTGCGGTACTGCGGTCCCGACTCGGCGCGTGAGCTCTTGGAGCGGGCCGACTCCGGTACGGACGACGGCGGGATTCGGCAGCTCGCGCTCGACTTCGAGGGCGCCTGGCCCTACCTGGAGCTGATCGCCCATGCGAACGGCATCGCGGACCCCCTCGACGCCCAGGTCGTCGAGGCCTACTGGATCGGCAACCGGCTCCTCGACGGCGTCCGCCTCACCGATGTCGGCGATTCGCTCGAGACGCGCATGCGCAGCACCGCCGGCCGCGAGTGGCACCGGATCGCGTCCCTCGTCCAGGGTGCGCCGCGGCCGCACCACAACTTCCACGTGTTCTGCGTATACCCATGGGTCGGACTGCTACGGGGAGCGACCAGCGCGCCCGCCCTTCAGGTTCTCGACCGGTGCCGCGTTCGGTGGGGCCGCGTCGACGCCGTCGACGGCGCGTCGGCAACCGTGCTGTCGCGCCCACTCGTCTGGGACGGCCACGCCCTCGGCTTGGGTTCGCCTGCAGTGGAGACGGTCACGGTCGCCGACGACGGGTACGCACTCGACCGCGCGATCGCGCCCGGTGATGTCGTCGCGCTGCACTGGGACTGGGCGTGCAGCCGCCTCACCGACCGGCAGGCGAGCGCGCTGCGTTCCGAGACCGCGCGCCAGCTCGCGTTCGCGAATCGGCGCGCCGTGCCGCCACCGTCGGCCGTTCTCTCGTGATCCGGGGCCGGTCCCTGAACGCGACGACGCTCCGGTGCCGCCTGCGCGTGTTCCGGGCGGATCAGGCTGCGAGTCGACCGTCGGTGATCGCCACGACGCGGTCGCAGTAGTGGGTCATTCGTTCGTCGTGCGTGACGATGACCGCGGCGGTGCCTCTGCCTTTGACTTCGTCGCGGATGAGTTCCATGACGCGTTCACCGAGGTGAGTGTCGAGCGCCGAGGTTGGTTCGTCGAACAGGACCAGCTTCGGTTCGTTCATCAGGGCGCGACCGATCGCAACTCGTTGGCGTTCACCTCCGGAGAGCTCGGCCGGGAGATGACTGTGGCGGTGAGCGATTCCGAGCTCATCGAGGAGCTGGTCGGCGCGGGCGCGGGCGCGTCTGCGGCGGCCGCCGTGGGCGCCGTTCAGCTCGGCAACGACCACGAGGTTCTCGCGGGCGGTGAGGAACGGGACGAGGTTCACCGTCTGGAAGACGAATCCCACCCGTTCGCTGCGAAACTGTGTGAGCTGCTTCGACGAGTAGCCGCTGATGTCTTCGTCGCCGACGACGACAGCGCCTTCGGTGGGCGTGAGGAGGCCGCCGGAGATGGAGATGAGCGTGCTCTTGCCCGAACCGGACGGACCGACCAGCGCGATTAGCTCGTCGTCGCTGACCGTGAGGTTGGCGTGATCGAGGGCGACGACCTCCTCGTCACCCGACTGGTAGGTCTTGCGGACGTTCTTGAGCTCGAGTGCGCTCATCGTTCTCCGTTCTCAGTTGGTGGCTCCGATGGCGGTCATCGGATCCGCGTGCGCGATGCGGCGCAGTGACACGGTGCCGCCGAGGACAGCAGCTGCAGTGACGCCGACAAAGGTCGACACCGCCCGCGACGGTTGGAGCAGCAAGGGGATCTGGGCGGGCAGGAGTGCGGCGAGTCCGAGCGTGAGAAGCTCGCCGACCCCGAACGCGACGATTCCCACGACGAGCGCCTGTGTCATCACGCCGGCCGCGAGGCGCGGCGTTGACGCGCCCAGGGCCTTCAAGACGCCGTAGAGCGAGATGCGTTCGATCGTCAACAGGACGAAGAAGAGCGCGACGACGAGGCCGACGACGAGGAACGTCACGCCGATGATGCCGGCGAAGGTCGACTTCTGCTGGCGAGTGCCCGGCGATGACAGCACTGCCTGGCTCTTGGTGAGCGACTTGGTCTCGCCGTTCGTTGCGGCGTCGATGTCGTGAGCCAGCTCGCGTGCCGGCGGTCGGCCCGAGACGGCGAGGACTGCGAATGTGCCGAGCGGGACACTGGCGTCGGGCCGGCTCGTGTCCTGTACCTGACGCCACGTTGCCGGGTTGACCCACAGCGCGCCCTGGAGGAGGTAGTTCGTGTCTCTCACCCAGCCGCGGACGCGGATGGGCACCTGTCCGGGGCCGACGCCGAGGGTCTGGCCGACGCGTACGCCGAAGGCGGCGAGGCGGCGGTCGGCCCAGGCCTCTCCGTTGGGCGGCGGAGCCGAGACGCCGCGGGGCGCGCCTTCGTAGCCGATCACGGCCGTGTCGGCGAGGGTGCCCCGACCGGGGACGGTGGTACCGACGAGCGTGATGCCGAGTCCACTCACATCGGTGACGCCGGGCACGCGCTCGACGCGGGCGCGCAATGCAGGATCGATGCGCGACCGGATGATCGAGTCATTGGCGTCGGCGGAGTAGACGATGACGTCAGCGCGCTGGGCCCGCAACGCGCCGGTCGATCCGAGATAGAGGCCGTCAAGGAGGCCGCCCAGGAACAGCAACAGCACGACGAGCAACGTCAGCACGACCGTCGCGCTGACAAAGCGGCGGGGAGTGCGACGCAGCTCTCGCAGAGCGAGGATCACGCCATACCCCCTGGGATGGTGGCGCGGATCGGCTCGATGCGAAGCACGCGGCTGATCGCGCCCAGCGACGCAACGATCGCGAGCAAGAAGACGATCGCGCCCGTCTGTGCGAGCTGTTGCGATGTCAAGGTTGCTCCGAGGCTGGCGCTGCTCGCTGCCAGCCCGCCGATCGTCAAGAGTCCGCCGACGGCGATACCGCCAGCCACGACGATCACCACCTGGACGATGAGCGAACGGACGAGCGCGCCGGAACGGATCCCGATCGCACGCAGCAGCGTCAGCGCGCTCGCTTTCTGGACGGTGAGGATCAGAAAGAAGAGCCCGGCGACGATCGCCACGACGAGGAAGCACAAGAGCACGACTGCGCCCAGTGATGCGCCGACGCTGGCGACTCCTGGCGATTCCCTGACCGCTTGATCACGAGTCAATGCTTCGAGCCCCTGAGTGCGCGCGTTGATCTCGTCCCGAACCCCAGTTGCGGATGATCCTGGCGCGACCTCCACCGCGACCGCAGACGGCCACACGGCAGTCGCGTCGGGATTGGCATCGCGGCGCGCTGTCGCATACGTGTCGAAGGTCGTGAACATCGTGGGAAGGACCGAGTAGTTGATGTCGCTCGCGAGGCCGACGACCGTGAGGGTGCGGCCACCCTTCTCGAGCTGGACATGATCGCCGATGCCAAAGCCTTCGTTTCGGTTGCGTGAGCTCGCGACGACCTCGAATGGCGCGGTCGGGAGGCGTCCCTCTGTGAGGGTGGTCGGCGCGCCGGGCTTCCCCGGCTCGTAGCCGATGAGCGCGGCGTCGCGCAGCTCGTTCGCAGCCCGGACGCTGAACGTTCCCTCGCCGAACGGCCCGCTTGCCGCAACGCCCGGCACGGTGGCTACCGTTTCGACAGCCTCCGGGGGAACGACGGAGCCCTCGAGGTTCTTGCGAGCCTGTGCCGAGAACACCAACACGTCGGCCGACTGGTGCTTGAGCGCGCCGATGAACTGGCCGATCAGAGCGCCGGTCAGCGCCTGAACGAACAAGATCAAGAACACGAGCAGGCCGACCGCGCCGGTGAGCAGAGCGAAACGCCACGGCGCCCGGCGCATCTCACGAAGCGCGAGGAACATCGGTGCTCATGATGCCGAGCGGCGTGGTACGCCATGAATCAGTTCGTGGACTGCTCACAGGAGCAGTTTAGTGCTAAAAGTTCTTGATCACGGCACCAGGGAGTCGAAGGGCGAGCGCGGATCCGCTCGTACCAGCTCGAGAGTGTGTGTTCGCTACTGGGTCCACACCAAGCCCGCGGCGCACAGTCAACGCCCCGCGATCATCCTGACCTCGTCCTGCCACGACAGCACGTCCTCGAGCGGCACGGCTCGCTGTGACTGGAGTACGAACGCGCCGCGCCGCCCGATAGCACTTTGAGCCTTCATCGCTGAGGTCTCGTCGGGGTACTCGGCGATCGCGAGCAAGCAGTTGTCGCTCCACAGCACGTATTGAGCCTTTATCTCGCCGCCGCACTTCGAGACGATCTCGTAGGCCGCGACCTGCTCAGCGAGCCGCTCGTCATCGCCCATGGTGTCCCACTTCGGTGTG
>DATKAS010000317.1:0-2279 GCA_035497855.1 Acidimicrobiales bacterium | reverse complement strand
GTCTTCGAGCGCGTGTCTGAGGTGTGAGAACTCACCCGGTCCGAGCAGCTCGGCGATCTTGAGCTCGGCGGCGTGGGCCGCGCGGTTGACGGCCTTCTCGAGTCGGCGTCCCTTCGCGGTGAGGCGGATGATCCGAGCCCTTCCGTCGGTCGGATCGGGCTCGCGGGTCAAGTAGCCGCGCTGTTCGAGGTGGGCCAGGAGGTCGTTGACCGACTGCTTGGTGATCTGGAGCTGGTCAGCGAGCTCAGTCGGGCGCTGTCGGTCGAGGGTGGGGTGGCGGAACGCGCCGATGTGCGCAGGGTTCAAGTCGTCGTATCCCGCTGCGAGCACATCGGCGAAGATCTGCTCCCACACGAACTGCCATCCGACGCGCAGCATCGCTCCCAAGTACGGCCCAGGGTTCGGATGATCGCTTGACACCAATCGTAAGGTTACCATACGATCATGTCGTACGGAAACCTGACCACATTGAGATGATCACCAACGAGGAGACTGACATGAGTTCAGCAGTCATTGACGATCCCCGCAGCGAGCAGGCGAAGGCATGGTGGTTCCTCGACACTCTGGTGGTCGAGCACCGCCGGGCTCCCGAGATGGACACGATCGCGCTCGAGATGACCTTGCCCGTCGGCTCAGCGCCGCCGCTGCACGTCCATCACGACCTCGACGACACCTGGTACATCCTCGAAGGCGAAATGGTCGTGCGCTGCGGCGACGACGAAGCACTGGTAGGAGCCGGCCACTGGGTGTCGATGCCGCGCGGCGTGCCCCATGCCTTCCGGGTCGTCGGTGACCGCGAGGCACGAATCCTGCTCGTCCACGACAACGCCTCGTTCCTCGACCTCGTTCGCGACCTTGGCGTCCCCGCGGACGAGCGCATCGTGCCAACCACGCCGTCGTTCCCCGCGATGGACGAGCTCGCGCGCATCGCCGCATCCCACGACCTCACGCCCGTTGGTCCGCCACTGAGCGTCGAAGACAGCGACGCCATCCTCGCCCTCTGTCACTGACCCCTTGCGAGCACCGAGGTCTGGCCCGCGTCGCTCGCGGGTGACCTGCGATCTTCTTGTCGAGCACACCGCTCAGTGCTGTAGGCCTTCTCATCCGCGGGTCGCAGGTTGAAGTCCTGCCGGGGGCGCTGACCTGCGAAGTCGTGCTTCGCGTGTTCGGTTCTCGTTAGAACAACGTTCGGACAGCGAATAACTCGCTCCCACGGACCGATGAGCGGTTCCTTCGGTCGGCCAGCCGCAGCGAGTCGTACGCTTCGGTCCGCGCCCTCGGGCGCAGTGTTTGGACGGGTGCATGGCCGAGACCGCGGGGCCTCTTCGCTGCTTTGTGTTCACCGACGTCGAGGGCTCGACGCGTGCGTGGGAGACCGCCCCCGGGGGTGATGGACGAGCGGCTGGCTCGTCACGATGCGGTGTTGCGCGACGCGTTCGCACGTCATCACGGCACCGTGTTCAGCACTGGCGGCGACGGGTTCGCGGTGGTGTTCGACGATGTCGGCGATGCGGTCGTTGCTGCGCTGGAGGTGCAGGCGGCGCTCGCCGGCGATCCTTTGCGAGTCCGGATGGGGATTCACGTCGGTCGAGCAGTGGAACGCGACGACGACTACTTCGGCCCGACGCTGAACCGGACCGCTCGGCTGATGGCCGTGGGTCACGGCGGTCAGGTGCTGCTGTCGGAGGCGGCCGGCGCGCTCGCTCGGTCAACATTGCCCGAGGGAGTCGCGCTGCTCGACCTCGGCACGCACCAGCTGCGCGACCTCACGAGGCCCGAGCACGTCTGGCAGCTTCAGAACGCCGATACGCCCGCGTTCCCCGCGTTGCGCTCGGTCGGTGCGGCAGCGAGCAACCTCCCAGTCGGCGACGAGCTGATCGGGCGTGAGGTCGACACGGTGCGGGTGGTGGAGCTCGCACGTGCACATCGTCTGGTCACGATCACGGGACCGGGCGGCGTCGGGAAGAGCAGCTTGGCGTTGGTGGTCGCGACTGAGCTCGTCGGTGAGGCACCAGACGGCACGTGGCTGGTCGAGCTCGCGCCTCTCGCCGACGCGTCGGGACTCGTCGGTGTGGTCGCCGGTGTGCTTCCGCTACCTGGCATGGCCGCCAGCGCGGCCGCGCTGTGCGAGCTGATCGGTCCTCGTCGGATGCTGGTGATCCTCGACAACTGCGAGCACCTCGTCGACGAGGTTGCCGCGTTGGTGTCGGAGATGCTCCAGGCGTGCCCCGGTGTCCGCTTGCTGTGCACGAGCCAGGAGACACTCGCCCTCGGTCGAG
>DATKAS010000316.1:0-15996 GCA_035497855.1 Acidimicrobiales bacterium | reverse complement strand
ATCGCCATCACGCACCGCGGCCTCGCCCTCGTCCACGCTGCTGTACTCGTGGATCCGCGCCTTGGACCCCACCGCTTCCGCCTGCGTCTGGATGGCCTGGGGAAGCTCCTGCGGCGAGGTCCCGACGATCCCGACATCCTTCGTCCCCGCGCTCGACTCGACCAGAGAGGGCACGACGATGGCTCCGACGACGATGACGATCATCAGCACGAGCGAGACGCGGAACGCGCGCGATCGGCTCCGCTCTCGGATCTCCCTCACGGCGACCAACCAGGTCTGGCGCGTGGTGCTCATGCCGCGATCGCCTTGCGGAAGAGCTCCGACAGCGTGGGCGGCTCGTAGGAGAACGAGATGAGATCACCATTGCGCTGCGCGGTGGCCATGAGCTCCTGCAGGTCGGCGCCGCGGTCGACTCGAAGTGTCACGTGGCCGTCGCTCATGTCGATGACCTCGACCGCCGGGACTCGCGACCAGTCGGGTGCGGCGCCTCGATAGCGGATGTCGACGAACCGCTGCGGCACCGCTGCGCGCAGGTCGGCCAACGGGCCAGCGAGCACGATCCGACCGCGGTCGATGATGACCACGTCGTCGCACAAGTCCTCGACCAAGTCGAGCTGGTGGCTCGAGAACAGCACGGTTGCGCCCTCGGCCGCGCGCTCTCGGAGGAGGTCGCCCATCGCGCTCATGGCCAACGGGTCGAGACCCGAGAAGGGCTCGTCCAGGACGAGCAGGTCGGGCGAGTTCACGAGCGCCGCGATGAGCTGGATTCGCTGCTGGTTGCCGTGGGAGAGCGTGTCCAACCGATCGTCAGCCCGATCGGCGACCCCGAGCCGCGCGAGCCACCCATCGACGCTCCGCTCCGCCTCGCTCTGGGACAGCCCGCCCAACCGACCGAGGTAGACGAGCTGCTCGCGCACCTTCATCCGCGAGTAGAGCCCTCGTTCCTCGGGCATGTAGCCGAATCGGGACCGGGTCGTGGTGGTGATCGGCGCTCCCCGCCACGTCACGCGGCCTTCGTCGAGCTCGACGAGCCCGAAGATCGTCCGCATCGATGTGGTCTTGCCCGCGCCGTTCGGACCGAGGAAGCCGGTGAGCAGGCCGGGACGAGCGACGAAGGTGCAGTCATCGAGCGCGCGGATCTGCCCGAACCGCTTCGTGGCCTGTTCGAACTCGAGCACTGCCGACCTCCAGTGACGAGGATGAGCCGTGCGTCGCCATCTCGCCAGGGAAGAAGGGCCCGGCGCCCTCTGCGGTCAGCCCTCGTCCGAGGGCTTCGCGTCCGCGATCGTGCGCAGCGTGCGGACGCGCTTGCGCTTCTTGCCCATGAACCCCGCGCGCCGCGCGGGAGCGGGGCCTTCGAGCTCGCGGGCCATCTGTGCCACCTCGACCGCGTTCGTGATGACCTCGCCGAAGCCGTCTGGGTCGGCGAGGAGCCACGAGTGCGATCCGTCGACAACGTGACCCTGCGCACCGACGGCAACACACAGGGCTTCGCAGGACTCCCTCGGGATGATGCCATCGCGCGTGCCCCACAGCACCGTGACGGGCATCTTGCGCTTCTTCAGCTCCTCGAGCTCGTAGGTGAGGTCGACACGGCGGGCCATGAACCCGACCTTGACCATCGCTCGCGGGTTGCGCAGGAGGTTGGGCAGCGCGTCTTCGAGCATGATCGGGATGACCTTGGTGGCCTGCGGGATCGGCCAGATGTCGCTCGGGAAGTGCAGGCCCCAGTCCCAGAGCGGCCGGTCCGCCAGCGACTTCAGCTTCGAGCCGGCCTTCCACGCCGATCCGCCGATCGAGTTGACCAGCACGAGGCTGCGGACTCGCTCGGGATAGTCGTGCGCGAACCGGATCGCGACGCCGCCGCCGAACGAGTGCCCGATCAGGAAGACCGGTTCGTCGAGGTGCACCGCTTCGAGGAAGTTGTCGACCCAGCGCGCGTAGCCGGCCAGGGAGAAGTCGCGTCGGGGCAGCTCGGCGGTGCCGCCGAAGCCCGGCTGGGCGGGTGCGTACACGCGACAACCGAGCCCCACGAGGCGTTGGATCGCGCCCTTGTAGGCGTGGTGGGCCAGGCCCCACCCATGGAGGATGACGACAGGCAGGCCGTCGCCGGCAACGCCGTACATCGCGGGGCGTTCGTCGACCCACGTGCGCTTCCAGACGACGGGTGCGCGGCTGGTGGACGCAAGATCGAGAGGTCCGGCGATGCCCGGCTCGGGGCCCCGCTCGCCCTCGGCCGATGCGTCGCGGACGCTGGCCACCAATGACACCTTACCCAGCGTCCGTCCACCGACGTGCGAAGCAAGTGTTGCGGAAGTGTGTCAGCCTGCTGTGAAGGTGGACGCGGCGTCAGCCGCCGTGTGCTCAGCCGCGGTGCGCGAGGAGCTGCTTGCGCTCGAGCTCGTTGAGGCCGCCCCAGATCCCGTGCTGCTCACGGATGCGCAACGCGTAGGAGAGGCAGGGCTCGCGCACGCCGCACTGCGCGCAGATCGCCTTCGCGCGCTCTTCGCGCTCGGCCTTCTCTTCCTTGCGCTCGAACTGGGAGGGTGGGAAGAACACGACCGCTTGCGGTCCACGACACGCCGCCTTGGCCTGCCACGCCTCCTCGTTGCGCTGAGCCGTCACGCCCGAAACCCCCTTGTCGCGGACGCCGACCGTACCCCCGCGCTCGCGGCCTGACAACGGTGAACTTTCGCGAATTCTGTGAATACTCGCGCGACGCCGTGCAGGTCAGGGCCGGTCGGAGGGCGTTTCTTTACGGGTTTCTGCCCGATTTCGGTGCTCGCGGTAGTCGCGCGCGCCCCCGGTCTCGGGCTCGACCTCGAGCAGGGGGCCGTCGATGTCGACCACCCTGACCGGCTCGCCGGCCTTGATCGGGGTCGCCCGGTTGGTGCGGGCCCGCCATTGGGCGTCTCGCACCCGCACCACGCCATCGGGATCGATGTCGACCACGGCGGTGCCCATCTCGCCGATCATCCACTCCCGTCCGATGGTCGGGGTGGCGAACCGGGTGCGGATCATCGTGGGCATGCCGGCCAGCATCGCGAGCAGGACCCCACCGATCGCGAAGAGCAACGTGATCCACGAGAGGGACAGCCCGTCGTAGAGCACGAGGCTGCCTGCCGTGAACGCGGCGGTCCCCACGCCTGTCCAGAACCGCGGCACCCCGGTCTGCACGTCGATCGCGAAGGCGAGCATCGACAACAGGATCAAGCCGACGCCGAGCGGCCTCGTGGGAAGCACCTCGAGGCCATAGGCGCTCAGCACGAGGAACAGCGCGCCGACGCCGCCCGCGATGCCGACGCCTGCGACGTAGAACTCGAACACCACGAGCACGAGACCGATCGTGAGGAGGAGGTATGCGACCGGCGGGCTGGCCACCGTGTGCAGCAACCTCGGCAGAAGATCCATCTTCGAGAAGCGGACTTGCGCGGTCGGCTGGCTGCGCGGGCCGTTGGGTCCCTGCACGACCTCGGCGGTGTGCAGCGTCGTGCCGTTCACCTCGAGGCCGTCGAGGCTCACGATGAACTGGCCGAGCACGGGTGCGTTCAGGTCCACGACGCCGGCGTCGACCGCCTGCGTCGCGCCGAGCGACGCGCAGCAGTACTTGTCGATGGTCGCCCTGTCACTTGCGGTGAGCGAGCTCGCATCGAGCGCGTCGCCGAAGTTCCCGACCCTGCTGCCGGGAGCGATCCCTGTGACACCCGCGACGAGCAGCATCTGGCCGCTTCCCTCGTAGGCGCGCGCACCGCTCGGCCCGATCCAGATCGCGATCGGCACCTTCGAGCGCCCGACTTCATCGACCAGGTCGGACATCTGCTGGTCGTCGATCACGGCCTTCTTGCTGTTGAGCTGGATGACGAGCACCTGCACGTCCTCCTTCTCGGCTCGATCGATGGCCTTCCCGATGAAGTCGGCCTGCACGGGGTCGAGCAACCCGCTCACCTCGATCACGTCGATCGGCGGGACCTTCGTCGTGGCCTCGGCGGGGCGCGCGCCGAGCAGCGCTGTCGCGATCGCGACGGCGCCGAGGGCGGCGCACACGCTCGATAGTCTGCGCAACCGAGCCTCCGAAGGGGGATGGTTGGATCCGCTGGCGTTCTTCGCCACGTCCCGGCTGGTCATCGTGGCTGGGAAGGGCGGTGTGGGCAAAACCACGGTGACCGCGGCGCTCGCGGTCGCAGCTGCCAAGTCTGGCCTGCGTGTCCTCATGGTGGAAGTCGAGGGCAAGAGCGGCCTCGCGCACCTGTTCGGCCGGCCGTCGCTCGGCTACGACGAGACGAGCGTGCTCGAAGGAGCCGGCGCGTCGGGCTCTGGGGAGGTGCTCGCGCGGGCGATCACTCCGGCTGCAGCCCTCCTCGAGTACCTGGTCGACCACGGCATGCGGCGGATCTCGAACCGACTCGTGCGGGGCGGCGCGCTCGACGTGGTCGCGACGGCGGCCCCCGGCATCGAGGACATCCTCGTGCTCGGAAAGGTGAAGCAGCTCGAACGAGGCGGAGCGGTGGATCTGATCCTGCTGGACGCCCCGGCGGCGGGCCACGCGATCACGTTCCTCGAGTCGGCGCGCGGCTTGCTGGACGCGGTGACCGTCGGCCCGATCAACACGCAGGCGCGCGACGTGATGGAGATGCTCACCGACGAGGAGCGGTGCTCCGTCGTCCTCGTCACACTGCCCGAAGAGACGCCAGTGAACGAGCTCGTCGACACCGCGTACTCGTTGGAGGATCGAGTCGGCGTGAAGCTCGGCCCAGTGATCGTGAACGGCCTCTATCCACCGCGCACGGGGATGGATGTCGACCCAGTCGTGGCCGCCGAAGTCGCGGGCGTCGTCCTGATGCAAGGAGAGGCAGAGGCGCTGCGTGGCGCGGCGGAGTTCCGCGCCGCCCGTGTCGCGTTGCAAGACGACCAGGTCGCGCGGCTGTCACAGCGCCTGCCGCTCCCGCAGCTCCATCTTCCTTTCCTCTTCACGACGGACCTGTCCACGAACGACGTCCACGCGCTCGGCGACGCCGCGCTGGATGCCATCGCGGGGCTCGGACCCGTGCCGACATGACGCTCGAGTCCGTCGTCGCCGAGAGCTCGATCGTCTTGTGCTGTGGCACCGGCGGTGTCGGCAAGACCACGACAGCCGCTGCCGTCGCGCTGCACGGCGCACGGCTCGGGCGTCGCTGTGTCGTCGTCACCATCGATCCCGCGAAGCGACTCGCCGACGCGCTGGGTGTGGAGGGGCTCACGAACTCGCCCTCGCAGATCGACGGTGACTGGCCGGGCGAGCTGTGGGCGCTCATGCTCGACACGAAGACGACGTTCGACGAGCTCGTCGCGCGCAACGCGGCCGACACCGGGCAGGCGCAGCGCATCTACGGCAACCGCTTCTACCGCAACATCTCGGATCGGCTGTCGGGCACGCAGGAGTACATGGCGATGGAGAAGCTCTACGAGCTGCACGAGCAGTCGCGCTTCGACCTCGTCGTCGTCGACACGCCGCCGACGCGCAACGCGCTCGACTTCCTCGATGCCCCCCGACGCCTGACTCGCTTCCTCGACCATCGCTTGTACCGATTGCTCATGACGCCGGGGCGGGCGTACGTGAAGGCGGTGAACGTCGCGGCCCAGGCCTTCCTTCGCACCGTGTCGCGAGTCGTGGGTGGCGACGTCATCGAGGACGCGATCGCGTTCTTCCAAGCGTTCGAAGGGATGGAGGTGGGGTTCCGGCAGCGCGCCGAGCGTGTGCTCGAGCTGCTGTCCTCACCCGAGACAGCGTTCGTCCTCGTCGCCTCCCCGCGGGGTGACACCGTCGGCGAGGCGACCTACTTCGCGGACCGGCTTGCAGAAGGCGGCATCTCGGTCGCTGCGCTCATCGTGAACCGCATGCATCCCAGGTTCGGCTCGGGCCTTGCCGAGGCGACGCGGGAGCGCGCCCGCACCCTCGCCGGCACCGATCTCGGTGAGCTGTTCGCGAACCTCGCCGACTTCGAGCTCGTTGCCGCGAGCGAGGAGGATCACCTGAAGGGACTGACGGCGCGCGTCGATCCTGCACCGGTCGTGCGGGTGCCGTTCCTCGAGAGTGATGTCCACGACCTCGAGGGTCTGGATGCCATCGCCGCACACCTGTTTCGGTAGCCTCGCCCGATGACGGAGATCCTCGTTGCCACCGATGCGGACTGGATCCTCGACGAGGTGCGCGCGGCGCTCGGCGGTGGCACCACGATCCGGTGGGTTCGCAACGGCAAGGACGTCGTACCTGCCGTGAAGGCCCAAGCCGCGGACCTCGTCGTGCTCGACCTCCAGATCGGGAACATGGGTGGCATGGCGACGTGCATGGAGCTTCGGCTCGAAGCCGGCGCCGATCGAATGCCCGAGGTCGGTGTGCTCATGCTCCTCGACAGGGCCGCCGACGTGTTCCTCGCGCAGCGCTGCAACGCGGACGGGTGGCTGATCAAGCCGCTCGACCCGTTCCGTTTGCGCCGAGCCGCGGACGCGATCTTGCGCAACGAGACCTATCAAGAGGGAGTGCCCGCGGAGGTCTGAGCAATTACGGTCGCGGCGATGTCACGCTCCCGCGGGTTGGTCGTCGTCGTCGCCGCCACGCTGCTGTCGATGCTCGTGGTCTCCGCGGTCGCGTCCGCGCAGGAGACGACGGTTGCGCCGACGACCACCGTCGCGCCCACGACGACCGTGGCGCCGACCACCACGGTCGCGCCCACGACCACCGTCGCGCCCACGACCACGACGCAGGCGACATCGACGAGCCCCAACGACAGCGACGACTGGCTGCTGATCCTCGTCGGGATCGTGATCGTCGCCGGCATCGTGTTCGTCTTCGTCGGTCGGGCTCGCGCGCAGAAGGCGAAGCAGAACTGGAAGCAGCAGGTCGGCGCGCTGCTCGACGAGCTGTCGGGCGTCGGCATCACGCTCGTCGCCGCGCAGCCGTCTGCGCTGCCCGCGCTCGCCGCGCGTACGGAAGGTCGGTTGGTCCAGCTCAACGGGCAGCTGGCCACGCTCCATCAACGTGGCCCGACGGCCGCGGAGCGGAACGCGCTGGTGCCGGTGATCAACGCGTCGAACTTGCTTCACGCCAAGCTCACCCAGATCACGCTCGCCCCTGACGCGCCCTCGGCGGTCGCGGTGTCGATACCGAACGACGCCGCGTTGCTCGACAGCACCGCTCGTGCCGCGAAGGTCAGCCTGTTGGGAGCCGTCACGGCGGTATGACGCCCAGTTCGAGGATCGCGGGTGGGTTCGCGCTCGCCGCGCTCGTCGCCATCCCGGCGTGCGGCGGCGGCACCGGGAAGGACGTCGCCGCGAGCCCGCAGTCGCTGCAGGACAAGATGGCGATCGTCCAGCAGCAGTACCAGGCCGAGCAGGCAGTGCTCGCCAAGGGCAAAGACACGCTCCTCGGCGTCGTCAGCGGCGGCGGCGCCAGGCAGCCGGCCACGCTGCTCGATGTGCTCGAGGATCCGACCGTCCTGCTCAGCGCACTCGGCGACGAGCTCGAAGCAACCGCGACCTCGTCACCCGACGGGCTCCTCGTCGACTGGTCGAACCACGCCGACGTGTGGTGCGCACAGGCCGCGACGAGCTGGGACGACGACTTCTTCCTCGTATACGGCGGACCTCACGTGCTGTCGGCGCTCGTCGCCTTCCTCGACTCGGCGTGCGGCAGGGAGAGCGCCGCGTCGTTGGTGGCCGCCGCGGATGCTCGCGGTCGGGGCGACGGCATGGTCGTGACTCGCAACCCCGATGCCGGCGTCAACCTCGACGAGCTCCTCGCGCGCCTCGACGCGCCAGGCGACTAGGAAGTGGCGATGGACGACCTCAGCATGGTGGCGCCGGCCTTCGTCGAGATGGCGCATCGCATCGTGTGGTGCTCGGCAGCGACGATCGATGCCGTCGGGCGCCCGCGCAGTCGAGTGCTGCACCCCGTGTGGGAATGGGATGGCACCGCGCTGCGCGGGTGGATCGCAACGAGCCCGTTGTCGCCCAAGCGCGCCGACCTCGACGCGCATCCGTTCATGTCGCTCAACTATTGGTCGAGCAATCACGACACCTGTCTCGCGGAGTGCTCGGCCGAGTGGAAGCTCGACGACGAGAGTCGCGTCGCGGGCTGGCAGCGGATCAAGGATGCACCCCCGCCAGTCGGCTACGACCCGAGCATCATCCCCGCGTGGGACTCACCGACCGCGCCCGCGTTCGGCATCCTCGAGGTGGTGCCGTACCGACTGCGCGTCATGCCCGGCTCGTTCATGGTCACCAGGGAGGGCGTGCTGCTCACCTGGCGAGCGTGAGGTGCCGGGCTGGCCCATGACGGTCAGTGGAGCTGCTCGATGTCCTCTTGCGAGACCTCGCCGGGCTTCTTGCCGGCGATGATCATCGCGAGAACCTCGTCCTTGGTGACGTCGTCCTTGAACACCGTGCCGACGAGCTTGCCCTGCAGCATCACGCTGATGCGGTCTGACAGATCGAACACGTCGTGGATGTCGTGACTGATGAGGAAGATGCCGATGCCTTCGGCCTTCAGCTGCGTGATGAGGTCGCGCACCTGCTGGGTCTCAGCCGGACCGAGCGCGGCGGTCGGTTCGTCCATGATCAGGATCTTCGCCTCGAAGTGCACCGCCCGCGCGATGGCCACCGACTGACGTTGGCCACCTGACAGCGAACGAACGGGGTTTCGGAGGTTCGTGAAGCGGGGGTTGAGCCGGCGCATCAGCTTCGCCGTGGCCGCGGCCATCGCCGAGTCGTCGAGCGATCCCGTGCGCGTGTGGAGCTCGCGGCCGAGGAACACGTTGCCTGCCGCGTCGATGTTGTCGGCCAACGCGAGCTTCTGGTAGATGACCTCCACGCCGTGCTGGCGAGCATCGCGAGGGTTGCGGATCGTCACCTGCTGCCCGTTGATCAGGATCTCGCCGGAGTCGGCGGGGTGCGCGCCCGACAGAGTGTGCACGAGCGTCGACTTGCCGGCGCCGTTGCCACCCACGAGCCCGACCACCTCACCGGCGTATAGGTCGACGGTGACGTCGTTCACGGCGTGCAGACCACCGAATGAGACGCTGATGTGCCGGAGCTCGACGAGGGGTACGCCCGTCCGGTCGATGGCCGAGTGCGCAGTTGCGGTGTCGGTCACGCGAGTCTCCTTCTTGGGTCAGGGCCGGCCGGACTGGATCATCACGGCGGCGACCACGAGGCCGACGATCAGCGCGCCGAGCGCCCACCTACGACGGCCTTGCCTGAGCGTCGAGTCGATCGCGACCGCAGTCACGAGCACCACGCCGACGACGATGTCTTGGGACGGCGAGTCGATCTTCAGCAGCACCATGCCCGACCGCAAGGACTGCATGACGACTGCGCCGAGCACCGCGCCGAAGATCGTGCCGATGCCGCCGGCGAAGGAGGTGCCGCCGATGACGGCCGCGGCGATGACATCGAGCTCGTTCTGCACGCCGAGATTCGTGACAGCGGCGTTCAAGCGAGCGGTCTGGATCGCGGCGCTGACTCCGCAGAGGAGGCCCATCGTCGTGAACGCGAACATGACGGTGCGCCGCGTGTTGATGCCGCCGAGCTCGGCGGCTTCGGGGTTGCCGCCGTACGCGAAGACGTAGCGCCCGAACCGTCTGCGCTTCGACAGGTAGCTCATGAGCAGCGTCACGCCGATGAGGATCACGACCGGGATGGCGATGCCCTGGGGCTGGCCGGTAGCCGGCGACTTGTAACGGTTGGCCACCAGGCCGACTGCGACGATCACCGCGCCGCATCCGACGACAGCAAGCGACACGTCGACCCAGAAAGGACGCACGCCGAGGTCGTGCCGCCGGCGTGCGCGCCGCGCGAGCACGAGGCTGAGGATGATCCCCGCACACGCGAGGATCGCGACCAGCCAGCTCTTCCAGTCGCCGAGCGTCCCCTTCTGACCGCCACCGAGGAGCTGGAACGTTTCGTTCAGCGGAGCGAGCGTCTGGCCCTGCTTGTCGCCCATGCGGAAGATCGCGCCGCGCCACACGAGGAAGCCACCGAGGGTCACGATGAACGCGGGGACGCCGACGTAAGCGACGATGAACCCCTGCAAGGTTCCGACGAGGGCGCCGAGCAAGAGTCCGAACGCGAGGGCGATGATCCAGACGTAGGCCTCGTTCGGGAGGCCGTGCCAGGTGACGTTGATCCCGAAGAACGCGAAGATGCCGTCCGTCTGGACGAGCGCCATCGTGTAGCCGAGCATCCCGAGGAGAGAGCCGACGGAGAGGTCGATGTTCCTCGAGACGATGATGAGCACCATCCCCGTCGCCATGATGGCGATCGAGGTGCTCTGGACCGAGAGGTTCCACAGGTTCCGCGAGGTGAGGAAGTCGCCGCCCGACAGGATGTGGAACGCGATCCAGATCGCAGCGATGGACGCGAGCATCCCGAGAAGCCGCGTGTCGAGCTCGGTCGACGACAACGCCGCCTTCCACGAACGTGTCGGCGGCGGTGTCCCGCCCGTCACGGCTGACGCGCTCGGTACCTCTACCGTGGTCATGCAGAGCCCCCCTGCCGCTTGCCTTCAATCGCGAACGTACCCCCCGCCGGAGGATTCCGGACGGGGGGTACGTCGTGCAAGCACTACTGCGTGAGGATCAGCCGCAGACCGAGACGGAGCCGGCGGGCACGCCCTTGCACACGTTGTCCTTCGTGGTCCAGCCGGCGTCGATCACGACGTTGAGGTTGTCCTTCGTGATCGGCTGGGGCTTCAGGAGGATGGACGACACCTGGATGCCACCCGGGGTCGTGAACGGTGCGGTGCCCTGCACGGCCGAGGCGTCGGGGTTCGCGCAGAGCGCGATCGCCGCGTCACCGGCGGCCTTGCCGAGCTCGCGGGCGTCCTTCCACACCGACACGGTCTGGGTACCGAGGGCCACGCGGTTGAGGGCGGCCTGGTCGCCGTCCTGGCCGGACACCGGAACCTTGCCGGCGAGGCTCTGCGCCTCGAGCGCCGCCACCGCGCCACCGGCCATGCCGTCGTTCTCGACGAGCGCAGCTTGGATGTCGTTGTTGTTCGCCGTCAGGAACTGCTCCATCTCTGTCTGGGCCTTCGAAGGATCCCAGTTGTCGGTGTAGGTCTCGCCGACGATCTTGATGTCGCCCGACTTCACCGCGTCGCCGATGACGTCGTCATACCCGCTGCGCAGGAAGTCGGCGTTGGCGTCGGCCTTGTTGCCCTTGATGACGACGTAATTGCCCTTCGGCACCACGCCGAAGACCGCTTGTGCCTCCAGGCGACCGACCTCGACGTTGTCGAAGGTGATGTAGAGCGCATCCTTGTCCTCGATCAGGCGGTCATACGCGATCACCGGGATGCCCTGGGAGATCGCGCTCTCCACCGAGGGCTTGATGGCGGTGCCGTCCTGGGCGAGGATGATCAGCGCCTTCGCGCCCTGAGAGATGAGGTTCTCGACGTTCGTCGCCTGGGTCTCGGCCGACGACTTCGCGTCATTCGAGATGTAGGTGCCGCCGCCGGCTTCGACTGCTTGCTTGATCGCGGGCTCGTCGAACTTGGCCCAGCGCTCTTCCTGGTAGTTGTTCCACGACACGCCGACGACGCACTTCCCAGCGGCGGTGCCGCCCGCTGTCGTGCCAGCACCACCGGCAGCGCTCGTGGCGGCGCCGCCTGAAGCGGTCGTGCCGGCCGAGCTGCTGCCGCTGTCGTCGCCACAGGCAGCCATGAACATGGCCACGCTGATGACACCGGCGAGCGCGGCAAATCTTCCAACTCGCATCTGTGACTCCCCCTCGGGTTCTTGGGATGGAAACTCGGAGGCGCCACAGAGGCGCGGCGCCCACCGGGTCGGGACTATAACCCTCGGCCCTCGGGGAGCCACGTTCCGAAGTCGCGCGGTTGGGTTACGAGACCGTTGTGCTGCAATGCCTCCTGTGGTCGGGGCGCGTTCGCGATTCGCACAGCTGCTGCTCGTGGGGTCAGTGGGAGCGACATCGCTGCTCGCGGCCTGTGGCGGGGGCGGATCGTCGAGTGCGTCCGCGCCGCACTTCGTGGATGACACCGCCGCCTCCGGCGTCTCGCATGCCTACGACGGTGGGTCCGACTATTTCGTGGGTGGCGGGGTCGCCGCGTTCGACTGCGACGGCGACGGGAAGGACGAGCTGTTCCTCGCCGGGGGCGCTGAGCCGGCGGCGCTGTTCCACAACGACAGCTCCATCGGCGGGACCCTTCGCTTCTCGCACCTCGCCTCACCTGTCACCGATCTGACGGCGGTCACCGGCGCGTACCCGATCGACATCGACAGCGACGGGAACCTCGATCTCGTGGTTCTTCGCCACGGCGGCGAGGCGGTGCTCCGCGGCCTCGGGGGGTGCAGGTTCGAGGACGCAACGGCCTCGCTCGGCCTCGAGCTCCCGCCTGGGTGGACCACTGCGTTCAGTGCGACATGGGAAGGGTCGGACGCGTTGCCGACGCTCGCGTTCGGTCGGTACCTCGTGCCCGACACCTACGACTGCGACAAGAGCTGGTTCGTGCGACCGGACCCGTCAGGCACGCGCTACGCGACACCCACGCCGCTCGCGCCTGGCTACTGCACGCTGTCGATGCTGTTCAGCGACTGGAGCCATTCGGGCCGCGTGGATCTGCGCGTGTCGAACGATCGGCACTACTACCGCGACGGCGAGGAGCAGCTCTGGCGGATCCAGCCGGGCCAGCCACCTGCGCTGTACACCGAGGCGGATGGCTGGAAGCCGATGCAGATCTGGGGGATGGGGATCGCGAGCCAGGACATCACCGGCGACGGCCTCCCTGAGGTGTTCCTCACAAGCCAAGCGGACAACAAGCTCCAGACGCTCGCCGACGGCTCGTCTCGCCCTGACTACAGCGACATCGCGCTGGCGCGCGGAGTCACCGCGCAGCGCCCGTTCACAGGCGGCGACATCCTCCCGTCGACGGCGTGGCATCCCGAGTTCGCGGACGTGAACAACGACGGGATCGAGGACTTGCTCGTCACCAAGGGCAACGTCGACGCGGAGGTCGACCAGGCGAGTCGCGACCCGAGCAACCTCTTCATCGGAAGATCCGACGGCTCGTTCGTCGAGGGAGCGCAGGACGCAGGCATCGTCGACTTCGAGAAGGCGCGCGGTGCTGCCGTCGTCGATCTCAACCTCGACGGCATGCTCGACCTCGTCGTCGTTCACCGCGGCGCGAACGTGATGCTGTGGCGCAACGTCGGCAGCGGTGACGCGGCCGCGCCAGAGGCGATGGGACACTGGATCGACGTCCGCCTCCAGCAGCCCGCACCGAACGTCGACGCGATCGGCGCGTGGGTCGACGTGCGTGTGGGTGACCGCACGACGGAGCGAGAGGTCACGATCGGCGGCGGCCATGTGAGCGGCGACCTCGGATGGCTGCACTCCGGCATCGGGTCGGCGACGTCGGCTGACGTCAGGGTGCACTGGCCCGACGGGAGCGTGAGTCCCTGGATGACCATGGGTGCCGATTCGCGCGCGACGATCACGCGCGGCGAATCCTCACCGACGCCATGGACACCGGAGGGCTGAGCACATGGTCGCGACGCGGACAGCGCACCTCGCCGACATCCCGCTCCCCGACATCGGGACGCCTGGTGACGAGCCGTTGCTGCCGCAGCGCCTCTACGCCGAGCGCTTGCAGCGCCTTCGCGCCGCGATGGACGCGCGGGGCTATCACCACATCGTCGTGTGGGCCGACCGCGAGCACAGCGCGAACCTCGCGTACCTGAGCGGGTTCGATCCGCGGTTCGAAGAGGCGCTGCTCGTCGTCGGGCCCGAGGGCGACCCCGCGGTGCTCGTCGGCAACGAGTGCGCGGGGATGGCCGCCGCCGCACCACTGGCGATGCGTCCGGTGACCTTCCAGGACATGAGCCTGCCTGGCCAACCCCGTGACGCGTCCGCGCCGCTGCGGTCGATCCTGCACGAGGAAGGGATTCGGCACGGCGACCGTGTCGGCGTCATCGGATGGAAGACCTACGACACGCGAGACCTGATCGAGGCGCCGTCCTTCCTCGTGGACGAGCTTCGGCGCGCCGTCGGCGCGTCGGGCCTCGTCGAGAACGCGACGGACATCCTCATCTCCGCGACCGATGGCCTCCGCACGAGCAACGAGGTGGACCAGATCGCTGCGTTCGAGTGGGCCGCGTGCCAGACGTCGGACGGCGTACGGCGTGTCATCACCGGGCTGCGACCGGGGATGACCGAGCGCGAATGCGCTCGCTTGCTCGCGTGGAACGGTGCGCCGCTGTCGTGCCACCTGATGCTCACCGCGGGGGAGCGAGCTCGTCTCGGGCTGCTCAGCCCCGGAGATCGACCCATCGAGCGCGGAGATCCGTTCACCATCGCGTTCGGCATCTGGGGTGCGTTGAACTGTCGGGCGGGGTTCGTCGTGGAAGACGCGAGCGAGCTCGAGCCCGACGTGCAGAACTACGTCGAGCGGCTGGTCGCGCCGTACTTCGAGGCGGTCGTCGACTGGTACGAGGCGCTCCACGTCGGCCAGGCCGGCGGCGAGCTGCAGCGGGTCGTGGCCGAGCACATCGGCGATCCATTCTTCGGTGTGCACCTCAACCCCGGTCATCTGCTCCACCTCGACGAGTGGGTCAACTCGCCCGTGTACGAGGGCTCGAGGGTGGAGCTGCGCTCCGGGATGGCGCTCCAGTGCGACATCATCCCGGCGACGGGCACTCCCTACTTCACGACGAACATCGAGGACGGCGTGGTGCTCGCAGACGGGGCGCTGCGCGCCGAGCTCGCGGCCCGCTATCCCGGAGCGTGGCAGCGCATCGAGACACGGCGCCAGTTCATGATCGACGCATTGGGCATCGACCTCCACCCGGACGTGCTGCCGTTGTCGAACCTCGCCGGGCACCTCGCACCGTTCCTGCTCCGTCCCGACCGTGCGATGACCGTCGCGGCCTGAATCTCGCTCAGGGCGTGTCGTCGTACGGCAGCTCGGAGACGGTGAGCCAGCGCGCTCCGGTCGCTCGGCGCATCACGAAGTTCGTCTTGAACGACGCCGACGCGCGGTCTTGCAAGTTGCCCGCCTCGTCGTAGGTCTCAGTGGTCACCGTGCCTCGCGAGTTCATTCCGAGGCTCGCGCCGGTCTGGCGGCCGAACGGAGCGATCAGCGTGACGTGCACGTCGTCGATGTCGTAGTGCTCGACGACGCGGATTCCCTTCGCCGCGGCGTCTTGCAGCTCGCCGCGCATCTGGTCGAGCCGATCGCCGTGGTCGACGGCCTCGAGGATCGTTGGGTCGCCTTGCTTCGCAGCCTGTGACTCGATCTGAAGGTTCTCGGCGAGCGTGAGCACGATCTCGCGCGCGGCTGCACCGGTGATCTCGTGGTTCCAGTCGAGAACGTCCTGACCCACGGTGATCGAGGGGAAGGTCGCTGGGTTGACGTCGTGAGGCACGCGCCCCAGCAAGTCGGCCGAGGCGGGATCGACCGTGCCTCGCGCCGGCCCACCCGCGGCAACGATCGCTGTGCCGAGCACCGCAACGAGCACAGCGAACACCGCGGCGCGGACGACGACCGCTCGAGCCGTCAGGAATTGCTTGGCCGCGTTGCCGGCCGGGAGCAGCCGGTCGAGGATGGGACGCGCTGCGCACACGAGGGCGAGACCGCCGAGCAGCGCGACCTTCGTGCCGAACTCGGTCGTCTGCGGCGCCATGAGCAACGTGCTCGTGACGGCGACCAAGAAGCCGAAGACGATGCGCCCGGTGCGTCCCGCCGGCACTGTCTTCGGGTCAGTGATCATGAAGAACAGGAAGATGAGCACCTCGGGCGAGAAGAGGATCACTCGCCAGTAGTCGAACCCGGTCACCGGTGCGAAGGCCCAGCGCGCCACCATCGAGTGGCCAGAGGCAGCGAGGACGCCGAGCCCGGCGGCGAGCGTCAGCCAGAACGTCGCCGCGGCCGCGAGCAGCTGGAGGCGCGCGGTGATCAGCAGCCCACCGATGAGGATCACCGCGTACGCGAGGTACATCCCCGTT
>DATKAS010000315.1:0-2370 GCA_035497855.1 Acidimicrobiales bacterium | reverse complement strand
ATGCCGGGTGGCATCACCTACTTCGTGCGGCTCATGCGAGCGAAGGTGATTCGCTTCGTGCCCAAGCTGCCCGACGTCTCCACTTCTCGTGGGGACGAACCCACTCCCGCGGTGCTCGCGCACGCGGGAGCGACCCATCAGCTCCAGGGGGGAGAACCCACATGAGGAGAGCAACTCTGGTCCGCGTCGCAAGCGCGGGCCTTGCGCTGATGTTCGTGGCCGCTGCCTGCGGCGACGACAGTGGCTCCAGCTCTGCGACCACGGGCGCCGCGACGTCCGCGGCCGCGGCAACGACCGCGGCTGGCGCGGCCACCACTGCGGCGGGAGCCGCGACGACTGCCGCGGGGAGCGCCGCGGCATTCACGGTGCCCACGACCGGCTGCCCGTCGGACGTGAGCACCCCGCTGGCCGATGGCGCTGACATCGTTCTCGGGATGACGGTGCCCCTCACGGGCGCACTTGCCGCGTTCGGCGCGATCCCGCAGGGCATGAACGCGGTGTTCGCAAAGGTCAACGAGTCGGGCGGCATCGACGGACACAAGGTGACGCTCGTCGCCAAGGACGACGCGTATGACCCGACCAAGACGCCGCCGCTCGCCACCGAGCTGGTCGAGAAGGACCATGTGCTCGCGTCGGTCTTCCAGGTCGGCACGCCGAACGTCGCGGCCACGCAGAAGATCTTCGAGGACGCGTGCACGCCGCAGCTGTTCGTGGCGACGGGCTTCCCGAACTGGGGAGACCCGGCTCATCATCCGTGGACGATCGGCGGCATCATGGCCTACAACTCCGAGGCCGTGATGTGGGGCGAGTTCATCGCCAAGCAGAAGCCGAACGCGAAGATCGCCGAGCTCACCTTCGACAACGACTTCGGCAAGGTGTACTCGACCACGATGAAGCAGGTCGCGGCCGACAAGGGCTTCACGATCGTCGACAGTGAGCTGCACGAGGGCACCGACACGTCGATCGACAACCAGATCACCAAGATCTTGGCGTCGAACCCCGACGTGGTGCTCGGTGAGACGACGGGCGCGTTCTGCCCGAAGCTGATGGCCGGGCTCGCGGCCGGTGGCTACAAGGGCATCACGATCATCTCGTACACCTGCGCCTCGGTGGCGTCGTTCTTCAAGCCGGTCGACCCGGCCGGCAACGGCGTCTACCTCCTCCTCCAGCAGAAGGATCCGAGCGACCCGCAGTATGCGAACGACCCGGCTGTCGTGCAGTACAAGGCCGACATCGCCAAGTACGCGTCCGGGGCTGACCCCAACAACGGTCAGATCCTGACTGGGTACGACGTCGGCCTCCAGGTCGTCGACACCCTCACGAGGGCCGCAGGCATGTCGGGCGGCCTGACCCACGAGAACGTGATGAACGCGGCATGGTCCACGAACTTCACGCTCCCGCTCCTTCTCGGCGGCTCGTTCAAGGTGAACGGCACGACCGATGCCTACGGCATCGAGTACGCCGAGATGGGCCGGTACGACGCGTCGAAGGGGTCCCAGGTCCCGACCGGCGACGTCTTCGACATCGAAGGCAAGAGCGGGGTCTTCCAGGGCTGAGCTTCACACCGGACGAAGCACCACCAGTCCCGCGCGCTGAGCGCGCGGGCTGGTGGTCTCGTCCGACCAGCCGGTGTCGGCGAGCAGGGCGGTGACCTCGTGAGGTGTCAGCCGATCTCGCTCGGGTTCGCCGATCGCAGCCACGCGACGCCGGAACCACTCTTGGCGCGCTCTCGCCTCGTCGCTGTCGGGTGTGAGCGAGAGACTGATCGCGAGGCGGCTCCCCTCGGCTGCCACCGAGCGCAATGAGCGCAGCAGCGCGGTGAGCACCGAGCGGTCGAGGTAGACCGCGACCCCTTCGCAGATGAAGACCGCGGCCCGCTGCGCGTCGAAGCCCGCCTCTCGAAGGCCTGCAGCGACGTCGTCCGTCGAGAAGTCAGCCGCGATGTAGCTCACCCTCGTGGTGTCGATGCCGAGGCGATCGAGACGCGCCCGCTTGTCGCCCTGCGTCGCGGGATGGTCGAGCTCGAACCACGAGACGCCGTCCTTTGCGTAGCGGAGCGCGCGGCCGTCGTAGCCGGCGCCCACGATGACCGCCTGGGTCACGCCACGTTCGATCGCGCCGACGACGACGCGATCGAAGAACATCGTGCGTGCCGCGAGGTAGGTGCTGAGCTGGCTCTCACCGTCGACCAGCGAGCCAGCGGCGACGTCACTTGCGAGAGCGATGTCCGCAGCTGGGTCGCCGTAGGGCGCGGGCACCCGTTCGAAGGTCAGCCGTTGCAGCGCCACCTTCTGTGCCGTGATGGAGGGGGAGCCCGGTTCCACGGCCGCACATTGCCAGACGCGCCTTAGCCTGAGGGCCATGGCTGAT
>DATKAS010000314.1:0-3772 GCA_035497855.1 Acidimicrobiales bacterium | reverse complement strand
CGGCCTCATGCGGCCGAGGTCGGCGCGGGTGACAAGGCCACGCGTCCCTTCGATGAGCCGCAGGTGGAGCGACACGACGTCGCTCGTCTCGAAGAACGCCTCCCGGCTCGGTGCCACCGTGATGCCGTCCTCTTGCGCGCGGGTGAGCGAACCCTCGCGGCCCCACACCTGCACCTCCATGCCGAACGCCTTGCCATAGCCGGCGACCACCTTCCCGATGCGGCCGTACCCGTAGATCCCGAGTCGCTTGAACAGCAGTGACCGACCCATCGCGACCTGCCACTCGCCACGTTTCACCGCCGCGACCTGCTGTGGGATGTGGCGCATCGCCGCGAGCACCAACGCCCACGTGAGCTCCGCCGTCGCATACGACGGCGTGCCTCCTCCCATGTCGGAGCACACCACGACGCCGTGCCGCGTGCAGGCGTCGATGTCGATGTGGGGGTAGACGCTGCGTTGGCTGATCACCTTCAAGTTGGGGAGCCGTTCGAGGAGCGTGCCGGGGATCGCGGTCCGCTCGCGGATCAGCACCAGCGCCTCGGTGTCACCCAGGCGCTCGGCGAGCACGTCGATGTCGGAGGTGTGATCGGTCCACACGGTCACGTCGTGCCCGTCGAGGTCGCGGAAGCAGGCGAGCGTGCGGAGGGTGTCGAGGTAGTCGTCGAGGATCGCGACCTTCATCTGCGCCCGCTGAGCGAGATCACGACATCGCCGGCCTCGACCCGTTGGAATTCGGCGTCGTCGAACGACACGCGGGCCCCGTTTCGGATGAGCGCGATGGGTAGGCCGCGGGAGCGAGTCGGGTCAGGCGGGCGGCCGACCTCGTCGGAGTCGACGGTGCGTTCGAGCAGGTCGAGCCCGGTGCCAGCCGCGAGCAGGTCCTCGAGCACCGAGACCGCTCCGGGCGTGGAGGTCGCGAGCCCGACCAGACGCCCGGCGGCCTCGGACGACAGGATGACCGTGTTGGCTCCCGACTGCTCCAGCAGGTGCGAGTTCTCCGACTGGGTGATCGTGACCGAGATCGGCACCGTCGCGTTGAGCTCGCGCACGGTCAGGGTCACGAGCGCCGATGTGTCGTCCCGGTTGCAGGTGATGACGACGGCGCGCGCGCTTTCGACGCGGGCCTGCGTCCACGCGGCGGTGAGCGTGGCGTCGGCGAGGATCGCCTTCAGCCCGTTCTCGTTCGCGGACGCGATCGCCTCGGCCTTCTGATCGATGACGACGATGTCGGCTTGCGTTGCGCTGCCGGCGGCGAAGATCGCCTCGATCGCGCCGCGGCCAGTCGTGCCGTACCCGGCGACGATGATGTGTCTCTGCACTCGTCTCCTCCAGCGAGCTTCGGCGCGAGCCTCGCGGGCTCGCTCTGTGAGCAGTGAGAGGGTGGTGCCGACGAGCACCACGAAGAACAGCACGCGCAGCGGCGTGACGAGGAAGGCGGTGGTGGCTCGCGCGGCAGGAGAGATGGGCGTGATGTCCCCGTAGCCCGTGCTGGTCACCGCGACCGTCGAGTAGTAGATGCTGTCGAGGAACGTGAGCGGCGTGCCGTCGGCGTCGCGGAAGCCGTCGCGCTGGATCCACGTGAGCACCGCGACGACGAACACGATCGCGACCGCGATCCCGATGCGGATGAGAATGGAACGGCGGGGATCGACCTGTCGATGCGGGAACGCGATTCGCGTGGCCCCTGCGGGCATGTCGAGCGTCAGTCCCGACCTCGACCCGAGAACGCGGCGGTGATGCCGCCGTCCACGGGGTAGGCGCCGCCCTTCCCGTCGAGCTTGCCCATCGCGACCCCCTCGTCATCCCCTGAGTGCGAAGGTTGCCACTTGTGCGACGCTGGCGCGCTATGGACATGGCAGGCCAAGCGATCATCGTCACGGGTTCGTCGAGTGGCATCGGTGAGGAGGTCGCCCGCCGCCTCGACGCGCTCGGCGCCGGCATCGTCGTGAACTCGGCGAAGTCCGCCGAGGCGGGCGAGAGGGTCGCGGGAGAGCTGCGCGACGCGGTCTACGTGCAAGGCGACATCGGTGATCCGACCACCGCCGAGGCACTCGTGCGTGCCGCGACCGATCGGTGGGGCCGGCTCGATGGCCTCGTCAACAACGCCGCCGTCACGGTCACGGTTCCGCTCGCGGACCTCGACAACGTGCGGGTGGAGCATTGGGAGAAGGTGCTGCGCACGAACGTCATCGGCACGTTCCTCGTCAGCCAGGCATGCCTGCCGCTCCTGCGCGCTGCTCCAGAGGGATGGATCGTCAACGTCACGTCGCTCGCCGGCACCAGGCAGTCGGGCAGCTCGCTGCCGTACGCGGTCTCGAAGGCCGCGGTCAACCACATGACCACCCTGCTCGCGAAGTTCGTCGGGAGCAACGTGCGCGTCAACGGTGTCGCGCCCGGACTTGTCGCCACGCCCTGGACCGCGACGTGGGACGACCGGAAGCAAGCGGTCGAGGCCAATGCGCCGCTTCACCGCGTCGCGACACCCGAAGACATCGCGGACGCGGTGCTCGCGGTCATCAGCTGTCGTTACGCGACAGGATCGACGCTCCTCGTCGACGGCGGGCTCGGCCTCGTCATCTGAGCGAAGCAGAGACAGCCGCTTCTTCTCTTCACTCAGACCAGGGCCGCCCCGGCCGCGGTCACGATCACGAGCGCCAGACCACAGCCCATCTGGCGCGTGCCGAGCACCTTTGCGGGCACGGGGTCTCGACCGAGCCAGGCCACCTGCACCGCGGCAAGGGCCATGAGGGCGCCGACGCCGAGCCACACGCCGGGATCGACGAGGAAGGCCAGGAAGCCGAGGCCGATCGCAACGGCTTGCGCCCACAGCGCGGGTGCCGGGTCGGCGGTGCCGCGGCGCAGTCGCACGATCTGGGTGCGCACGAATGGGATCGCGCCGACCGCCCGAGCGACGAGCACCAGCCACAGCGCGACCGCGAGCGTGCCGGTCGTTCCCCCGGCAAGCACGATCGCGATCACGGCGGCGCTGACGGCGCTCGCTCCGCACAGCTCGGGGAGAAGCCTGCGTCCCCGACTGCGAACGTCGAACCACAGCTCGATGGCCGCGAACGGCGCGGCCACAAGGGCGGCGATCCACCACGACGATCCGGCACGTGCGCTCGCTCCCAGCGCGAGCACCACGATCACCATCAGCTCGAACGCGGCGACCAGAGCGGCCATCCGCGTGCGGGGGAGCCATCGACCCCGTCGCACGTCGACCCCGACGAGCTTCAGCGGGGTGCGCACGAGGAAGATGAGGAACGTCGCGACGCCGATCATCCCGCCGGCGACCGAGGGAGCGACCAAGAGCCCGAGCAGCACCGGTTCGAGCGTGAGACCCCAGCCGCCGTGCTCGCTCGGCACCATCACTGATCGCCACAGCGCGCGCTCGGACGTGGACACGACCTCCACGACCCCACGCTGGCGCAGCCCCTCGGGCCTCCCTAGGGACGAAGGTCCCGTGTCACCCTGTGACTTCTCGCACCCGTCCCGTGTCGACTTCGTAGACGAACCCACGGATGTCGCCCTTGTGCGGGATGAACGGGCTCGCCTTCAGCCTGGCGACCGTCTGGATGACGTCGGCCTCGAGGTCGGCGAACCCTTCGAGCGCGAAGCTCGGTCGGATGCCGGTGTCGGCCTCGATCGCGTCCTTCTCCCGTTGCTCGTCGAGGTCGAGCATCCCGCAGTTCGTGTGGTGGATGACCATGATCGACGTCGTGCCGAGCCGGCGCTGGCTGAGCATGATCGACCGGATCGCATCGTCTGACGCGAT
>DATKAS010000313.1:0-2195 GCA_035497855.1 Acidimicrobiales bacterium | reverse complement strand
GCCGACGGCGTGCATCGTCGTCGACGACGAAGTCGTGGGATGGATCGACTACGACCGCGAAGGTCCGTGGCTCGCCGACGACGCGGTGAACATCGGCTACAGCCTCTTTCCCGCGGCGCGTGGGAACGGCTACGCAACGCGCGCGCTCGCGCTGCTCCTTCGTGAGCTCGCGGCGACCTCGGACCACGAGACCGCGACACTGCTGATCGATCCGCAGAACACGCGATCGCTCGCGGTCGCGCATCGAGCGGGCTTCGTCGAGTGCGGCGAGGTGGACGGTCAGGTGCTGCTCAGCCGATCGATCCGGACGTGACGCTCAGTCCTGTTGCAACCGAGCGAGCCGATCGGCGATCCCCTCGACGAGTGCGACCGGAGGCGCCCCCGCATCCTCCAGGCTGGTGAGGAAGACGTCCCCGGGGATGCGCCAGATCGTCGCAGGAGTCGCGGCTGCGACGGTCGCGGTGCGGGGCACGCCGTTGAGGAGGCCGATCTCGCCGAACCAATCGCCTTCGTGCAGCGTGTTGACGACGCTCCCTGCTCGGATGACGTCGAAGTCGCCGCGTCGAGCGATGAAGAGGTCGTCCGGTGCCGCGTCCTCGACGATGAGCGTCGTGCCTTGCTGCACATCTTCGATGGTCAGCTCGCGGGCGACGCGCTCGAGTGCCCACCGAGGAGCGCCGTCGAACAGACCGAGCGAGCCCAGCACCTCGACGATCGGCTCGAGCGCGTGACGTTCGGCGGAGCCCTTGCGTCCCAGCACCGCGATCCTCGGAAGCAGCACCGCGCCGACGATGGCGACGCTGATCGCCACGACGACGAGCGCTCCCTCGGTGTCGAACAGACCGGCGATCACCGCCGCAATTACCGCCCCGGCGAGCTTTCCCGCGTTGCTCACTCCGTTGACGACGCCGAAGACCCGACCGTTCGTGGCGGGCGTGGCGACGCGCTGGATCGTACCGACCGACACGATCTCGAACACGACCATGCCGGCACCGACGAGTCCGAGGAGCGCCGAGGCAGACACGAGCCGGCCAACCGCGGCCAGCGCGATCGTGGGACCAGCGGTGAGGACGAGCGCGAGCCCGACCCACCGCGCCGGGCTGTCGGAGTCGGACGCGCGACGAGCGAGCGGCGTCGCGACGAGCGCGCCCAGCCCCGCTGCGCCGCCGAGGAAGCCGATCGCAGACGGCTCCGCGTGGAGGATGTCGCGCACGACGAACACGTGAAGCACCATCTCGGCGCCGCGCACGAAGTACATGGCACCGACGAGGAACACGAGCGCGGAGAGGCCGTCGACCGAACGGATCGGATCCACCTCAGGTCGTAGGGGCGGGCGAGGGGCTCGGGTCGCAAAGGAGCGCAGACCGGTGCCTCCGTGCGGCCAGGGACCTCGCGCTGTCGCGACGAGCAAGGCGGACGCGGCGAACGACACGCCGTTGACCGCGATGCCCGCAGCTGGCGACCACAACGCGATCGGCACACCGATGACCGGGCCGACGAAAGTCATCATCTGGCGGATGCTGCTCAGCGTCGCGTTCGCTTGCGCGAGTCGCGTCTCGCCGGCGAGATGCGCGAGCGCGACGGTGAGACCGGGCCTCGTCGGGACACCGACCACGTACGACGCGAACACGACGAGCAGTGCGACGACGGGCGCACCGCCCGCTCCCACGACTGCCGCGAGTCCGAGCATCAGCACGGCCCGGATGATGTCGATGACGATCAACACGGATCGGACATCGGCCCGGTCGAGCATCGAGCCGGTGCGCACACTCAGCAGTGCGCGCGGCCCGAGTCGAGCGAGCACGGCAAGGCCGAGGATGGCTGCGAAGTGCGGTTCGTCGGCGAGCGACGCGACCAGCGCGACCCAGAAGATGCCGTCACCGGCGCCGGACAGCACTTCAGCGAGGTAGAGGTTGCGCACACCGGCGGACATGTGCGGGCGCACGGGATCGGTGCCCCGCGCTGTCGCCCGATCCGCTTCGTCGTGCATCGCCCCGCCCACAGAGGGTCTCTTCGAGGCCCTCGCCCCGATCGCTGCGTGACGTTACGACGGGCGGATGAACGGAAGGTGAAGGCATGCGCTGCGGCGCAGCGGGCTACGCTCGACCTCGGCGAGCCGGGAAGTCTGGTCGGCACACCTCTTCGTGCTGCCCGAAAGACGAGGACCTGCCGTGGCCGCTCCCTCCACACCCCAC
>DATKAS010000312.1:0-13386 GCA_035497855.1 Acidimicrobiales bacterium | reverse complement strand
GACTGGGGCCTGTGGGTGTGCGCGCCGACGGGCGAGCGCGCCGACGCGGGTGACCTCGACAAGTACGTGACCATCGAGTCGGACCTGGGATGAGGCCCTGTTACGGGGCGACCACCGTGTGGAGCCGGTGATAGGTCCGCGTTGGTTCGACCCCGGGCGGGAGGTTCGGCTTCACGGCGGTGTTGAAGAAGTTGTCGCCGTCCTCTTCTGATTCCCACACCTCGAGGACCCGCCATCCTCCTGATGGGTTCGGACCACCGGCATGGGAGATGAAGCCCTTGGAGGCACGCATCACCGGCGCGAGCTGTTCGATCATTCCCGCATAGACGTCCTCGGTCATGTCCGAGACTTCGCCGATCATCAGCACAGCCATGGTGGGCTCCCTTCGACGTGGGCGCGCACCCTACGTCACGGCGTTACGCGTTCAGGTGAGGCCCTTGCTCCTTCGCCTTTCGCTTCGCCAGTAGGCGAACGCGACGGCCACCATCCAGAGCGTCACCAGGACGACGAACCACCAGAGGACCGTCCACAGGATCTGCCCGTCTCCCAGGTCCGCGAGAACCATGTGGCTCACACTTCCTTCCGCTCGCGAGAGTCGACGACGCCGAGAGGCACAGGGTAGACCCAGTCGGTGAGGGCTGCTCCCTCAGCCCCTTGCGGCGCACGCCTCCCGTCCTTCGTTGGTCAGGTCGCCGGAGTTCTCTCCATGGCAGAAGTTCTCGAGCAGTGCCGAGACGATCTCCTTGCTCGGACCGCGTCGTTGCGCTTCTTCCTGGATCAGGGAGACAACGATCGCCGTGTATGGCGGACGCTGGCTGCCCAAGCTCTCGCAACCATCGATGCCGAAGCCGTCATTGAGTGCGTCCAGGATGCCGAGGACTTCGTCGTTCACCGAGACCGTCCCCGCCGGTGCATCGTCCACGCGATCCAGGGTGTTTCGGATGCCGCTGATCGAGGTCGCAACTCCCGTAGCGCACTCACCGGTGAGCGCTGGTGCCGTCGATGTCGTCGACGAGGTGACCGGAGTGGTCGAAGCGGCAGCGCTGGAGGCGCCGTCATCGTCGCCGCAGGACGTGCAGATCAGGGCGAGCATCACCACGAGCGCCCCCACCGCTCTCATCAGGCGTGCATCGTAGAAGCCATGTGACGGTGAGTCGGCCTGTAGGCGGGATTCTGTGAGCGCCGTTGCCGGTGCCCGGTGGCCATCCATCTGCGCGGCCCACCTGGGGACTGCACCCGAAGGTGCTGGCGGGCAACCATCCCCTGCTTGGCCTTGCTCCGGGTGGGGTTTGCCGAGCCGCCCGAGTCGCCCCGGACGCTGGTGCGCTCTTACCGCACCGTTTCACCCTCACCTGTGACCGCCCGGTTGCCCGGACGGCCCATCGGCGGTCTGTTCTCTGTGGCACTTTCCTGCGGGTCGCCCCGACTGGCCGTTAGCCAGCACCCTGCCCTGCGGAGTCCCGACCTTCCTCGACACGGGCATGCCGTGCCGCGACCACCCGACCAACTCACCGTCGCCACCAGTGTGCCAGCCCGACGTGTATCGGGGAACGCCCAATCGGGCACTCGGGCACCCGAGTTCGCCGGCCAGCAGCGAACACCGACGCAACTCGGGTGCGAAAGCGCGCAGATGCGCGGCCTGGCACCCGAGTTCAATCGGCGCGGCGCGGCGACCATCGACGAAGTCGGGTGTGAGAGCGCGCAAAGGCGCGGCCTGGCACCCGAGTTCAATCGGCGCGGCACGGCGCGGCGGCTACACGTACGACGAGGTGCCGACGGCGAGGGTGACGTTGCCGAACGGCGAGGGGAACAGCTCCTCTTCCGGCAACGCAGAGGTGAGGATCACCGCGTGGCGGCGCTCGACGGCGCCGACCGACTGGATCGTCTGGCGGAGCTCGGGTGTCGAGAAGCTCTGCACGAACACTTGATAGCTGCCGCCCGCAGTGTCTTCCAGGTCGAGCGCGAGGTTCACGACGTCGAGCTCGTTCTCGGCCTTCTTGAGCTGCGGGTCGACGAAGTTCGACAGGAGGTACGGGTTCGCTTCGGTGTACGGCGCGCCGCCGGCTTCGGTTGTCGTGGCGGCGAAGAGCTTGGCGTGCTCGTCGTGCTGATCGCGGAACAGCTTGGCGGCCTCGACGAACTCGGGCGTGGTGAGCAGACCGGAGTCGATCGCGATGCCGTAGGTCTGCACGGCGAGGATCTCGATCGACGTCGCGGTGCGCAGCAACGTCACGTCGTTCACCGGCGGGGGAGCGATCGTCACTGTCGTCGGCGCGGGTGCGCCGCCTTGATCCACTTGCGGCTTCGGTGTGTGGTCGGCGCACGCGGCGAGCACCGCGGCCATCAGCCCACCGCCGGCGATGAGGAGGCCACGCCTGTTGAACGCCGGATCACCGCTCGCGAAGCGCATCATCGCGTCGCGGAACGGTCCCATCGACTCGCGTTGCGCGACCCTCGCCTCGCGCATCTGGCGCCGCAGCTCGTCGCGTCCCATGCTCGGCTCGCTGCTCATGTCAGCACCGGGAACTCAGCCGGGGTGTAGGCACCCACGATCGACTCGAACGCCGGCATGAACGCTCCCACCGGCAGCCCACGCGCAGACCCGATCACGGTGGCGTGCTGCGCCTCGACGGAGAGCACCGCGGAAGCGAAGCTCGCGGCCCTCGGCACCTCGTAGGTGCCGCACGCGAGCAAGTAGGTGGAGGAGGCTCGGGTCTCGAGGTCGAACAGCACGTCGAGGAGCGCGTCGACCGTCTTGGCCACCCGGATGCGTCCGGCGTAGGTGTTGACCATCTGGCCGTTCGTGCCGACCGCACCGACCCCGGCCAACGATCCCGCCGCAACCGCGTGCTCGTTGTGATGGCTCTGGAAGAGCGCAGCGCTCTTCGTCTCATCGGCGTCGAGGAGCTTCTTGTCGATCGCCATGCCGTAGATCTCGACGAAGGCGAGCTCGATGGACCGGTGGAACAGCGTGAGCTGCAGGTCGGGGCCGGTCAGGTTGCTGACCGACTGTGCATGCGCGACACCGCTCAGCACGGGCACTGCGCCCAGAGCGACGACGGCCGCACCCACGCCCGCACCCACCAACAGGTGCCGTCGTGACGGATCGGTGGATGAGGTCATGAGACGACGATGCTCCCTGTCATCGAGTTGTGGATGCCGCAGAAGTACTCGTAGGTGCCCGGCGTGTCGAAGGTGACGCTGTAGGACTCGTTCGGGTCGATCGTGCCGTCACCGGGGAAGGGATCGCCCTTCGACACGATCTGATGAGTGGTCGAGTCGTTGTTCGTCCACGTGACCTTCGTGCCGGCGGTGACCTCGATCTTCTGCGGCTTGAACGAGAAGTCGATCGCCACGATCGTCGCTTGGCCGGAGGCCGTCGCGATCGTCGTCGTGGTCGTCGTCGACTGCGCGACCGCCGTCGTCGCCGCTGCGGCCGCCGCCGTGGTTCCCGCAGCGGCCGCCGTGGTCGCCGGTGCGGCGGTGGTCGCGCCGCCCGCGGGGACGCCCTCGTCGCTCGGATCGTCGCCGCAGGCCGCGGCGACGACCATGAGCACGAGAACGGTGCCGGCCACGAGGGCTCGAGCACGGCGTGGGGTCATCGAGATCTCCTTGTTCGCCGGGGCACTCTAGAAGTCGAGCGACGACAGTTCCGCAACCCACCCCTCGGCCCGGCCCCGGGCGTCGAGCCACCGCGCCCGGTCGAGCTTTCCCGAGGGCTCGACGACCGTGCGCGGATGCCAGGTCGCGGCGATGTCGTCCACGCCGCTCCAGGTGCCCACCGCGAGCCCGGCGAGGAAGGCCGCGCCCAGCGTCGTGGCCTCGAGCACAGGTGAGACCTCGATCGGGCGCTGGGTCGCGTTGGCCAGCGCCGTGAGGAACGTCGGGTTCGCGCTCATGCCGCCGTCGACCCGGAGGTGGTCGATGGCGAGACCGGCGTCCAGCTCCGCAGCCTCGACGAGGTCCGCACCCCGGTGGGCCACACCTTCGAGCACGGCCCGCACGAGGTGGGATCGCGTCGACCCTCGGGTGAGGCCGAAGAAGCCGGAGCGGGCGCCGTAATCCCACCGCGGCGTCCCGAGGCCGAGGAGCGCGGGAACGTAGATCACACCCTCGGTGTCGACGCACTGCGAGGCGACATCGTGCGACTCGGCCGCGCTCTCGATCAGGCCGAGGTCGTCGCGGAGCCACTCGACGTTGCTCCCCGCCGTGAGCATGATCGCTTCGACTCCCCACGTGATGACGCCGTCGCGCCGCCACGCCGCGATCGGGAACGTGCCGCCCTCACCGCGGCGCTCGAACGCGGGACGCTCCGGTCCGAGGCACACGTCGAGCATGCCGCCGGTCCCGAAGGTCGTCTTGGCGAGGCCCGGATGCACACATCCCTGACCGATCAGGGATGCCTGCTGGTCGCCGGCGATGCCCGCGATCGGGGGATTGCCCGGCAGCGCCGTCGCGGTCCCCACGATGCCGGTCGAGTCGACGATGGTCGGCAGCACCGAATCGGGCACACGCAGCACGTCGAGGACGTGCGGATCCCATCCACTTCCATCTCCGAGCACGAGTCCGGTGACGCCGACGTTCGACTGGTCGGTGACGTGCACGCCGCCGTTCGAGAGCACCCACGTGATCCACGTGTCGACGGTGCCGAAGCGGAGGTCGTCGCGGGTGCGCTCGGGGTCGGCCATGTCGAGGAGGAACGCGAGCTTCGTCGCGGACTGGTTCGGTGCGAACCGCGTGCCCTCGGCCGCGAGCACGAGGCACATGCCGGCGGTGCGCAGGTCCTGCCAGCCCACGCCGGGGCCGACCGGCGCGCCGGTGCGGGCGTCCCACACGATCGTGGACGCGCGCTGGTTCGTGATGCCGACCGCGTCGACGGGGCCGCCCGCTGCGAGCGCCGCATGTGCGACCTCGAGCGCCGCGTCGGCCATCTCGCGCGCGTCGAACTCCACGAACGCAGGAGCCGGTGACGAAGGCAGCACCTCGCGGTGATGGACGTGCTCGACGCTCGCATCCGGGCGCACGATGGCCGCGCGCACACCACTCGTGCCGACATCGACGACGAGGATGCTCAACCGGTGTGCTCCGCCTGATGCCTCAGCCGGCCCCCGATGATCCCGCCGATCGTGCCCGCGACCATCGAGAGGAGCGCGCTCGACAGCACCTGCGACCAGAGCACGTCCTCGTTCGTGATGACGTGGCGGATGATGCCGACCCCCTGCACGATCACGAAGGTCACGACCGCGGTGACGATGCCGTGCGCGAGCGGCGCGTCGACGTTCTGCCTTCGGGCTGCGACCGCCGCGCCCGCAGCGAGGCCGATGAGCACGAGCGCGACGAAGACGAGCACTGCGGCGGATGGGTTGTCGCGCGTCGACTCGTCGTCGATCGCCTGGCCGATCAGCGCAGCAGGGACGGCGATCACGAGGGCGACGAGGACGCCGGGGACCAGCGCGGCTCGGTCGAGCTTCACGGCCAGCTCACCTCCCCGAACGGCGACGGAAGCCCGAGCTTGCCGGGGTTGAGGATGCCGTGAGGATCGAGCGCGGCCTTCGCCCTGCGCAACACGTCGAAGCCCGTGCCGAGCGCGTCCTCCACGAACCGGCTGCGGTTCAGCCCGACGCCGTGATGGTGCGACAGCGAGCCGCCGTTCGCGAGCACGGCCCGCGTGCCTGCATCCCAGGCAGCGACGTAGAACGCCTCGCGCTCCTCGGTCGGCGGGCGCCCGGCGAACGTGAAGTAGAGGCAGGCCCCGTCGCTGTACGCGTGCGACTGGTGCGCCGTCGCGTTCACCGCATGCGGAACGGCGGAGATCGCGGCGCAGGTCGCGTCGTAGATCTTCGGGAGGTCGCGCCAGCGCGCCGCGATCTCCATCGTGTCGACCACGTAGCCGCGGCGCGTGAGCGCCTCGAGCGCACCCACCTCGTTGCGATGGTGGAACCACCGGTCGACGAGACCCACATCGGCACGCTCACCACCCACGCTGTCGCACTCCTCGGCGACGACGCGCATGACGGTGTCGATGATCGCGGGATCGCCTTCGTCGTACGCGAGGAGGACGTGACGGTCACCGGTCTGGTAGCTGCGGTTCGCCTCGATGTCGTCGTAGAGCCGGAGCACTGCGGGTGTCGCGCCGCGCCGCAGGATCCGGCGGCACGCGTCGAGGCCGTCGACGAAGGACGGGAAGCTCCATGCGTCGCGACGCTCCGCTGCGGGCGCTGGATGCACGCGCAGCCGTGCACCGGTGATCACACCGAGCGTCCCTTCCGATCCGACGAACAGCTGCGTGAGGTCGGGGCCGGCCGCGGCGCGCGGCGCACCGCCCGTCGTGACCATGCGACCGTCGGCGAGCACGACGTCGAGCCCGACGACCATGTCCTCGATCTTCCCGTAGCGCGTCGAGAGCTGACCGGCACCCCTGCATGCGAGCCAGCCGCCGACGGTCGAGATCGCGACCGACTGCGGCCAGTGGCCGAGGGTCACGCCGTGCTGCTCGCGCAGGTCGTCCTCGAGCGGCTCGCCGAACGTGCCCGGGAGGACATCGAGCACGAGCGACTCGTCGTCGACGTCGACGATCCCCGACAACGCGCACATGTCGAGGACGACACCGCCGTGGACGGGCACGCTCGCCCCACACACCCCGCTGCGGCCGCCCGCGGCCGTGACCGGCACACGGTCCGCGTCACAGATCGCGAGGATTGCCGCGACCTCATCGGCGAACTCGGGCCGGGCGACGACGGAGGCAAGCCCGGGAACCTCGCCCTCGAGCGCCCACTGCATCGCGAGCGGCCACCAGTCTCGGCTCGCCTCGGCGACGTCGATGGGGTCGGTGACGATGGTTGCGCATGCACCTCGCAGCCGCTCGAGCGTCGCCTCGGTGACCTCCACTCGGCGAGCGGAGATGTGCGGTCGAGGGGCGCCGTCGACGCCCTCGAGCGCGATCGGCGGGACGGGGGTCATGCCCCGATGGTCGCGTCGAGCGCCGTCTCGGGCAGCGCGGCAGACGTGCGCTCGTGCGCCAACGACTCGCGGAACTCGGCGACCTGCCGTTGGTGCTCCGCCTCGGACCAGCCGAGCTCGGGCGCGATCAGCGCAGCGACGTCCTCGGCCGCCCGGCCCGCGTCGTCTCGGGCGAGCAGCCGAGCGCGCGTTCGCCGGCTCAGCACGTCGTCGAGCGTGCGGGCCATCTCGTGGCGCACCGCGTGGACGGCTTCGGCTCGCACATACGGCAGACCGGGAACGAGCGGGCGAGCGAGATCCGGGTCGCGGGCAGCGAGCAGCGCGACGCCGTCGGCCTCGGTGCCGTAGCGAGCGGCAAGGTGCGCGTCGACGCCCGAGCGAGGCCGGTCAGGGTCGAACCCTTCGCCGCCCAGCAGCACGACGTGCCTGGTGGAGCTCCGGCGGTGCACGTCGAGCGCCTTTGCGACCTCGTCCACCGTGTCGGCTGCCATGCGCCGGTACGTGGTGAGCTTGCCACCCGTCACCGTGACGACACCGCTCGCCGATCGTCGCACCGCGTGGCGCCGCGACAGGTCAGCGGTGCGCTCGCTCGTCGCGTCCTTGACGAGGGGGCGAAGGCCTGCCCACGTGCCGAGGATGTCGCCTTGCGTGACGCCCGTCGTCACCGATGCGTTCAACGCGCGCAGCACGTAGGCGATGTCGTCGGGAGTGCACTGCGGATCGTCGATGGGCCCGTCGTAATCCGTGTCGGTCGTGCCGACGTATGCGAGGTCGCCCCACGGCACCACGAACAACGACCGCTTGTCCTTCGGCACCGGGATCACGACGGCGACGTCGTTCTGAGTCTTCTGCCAGGGCACCGTGATGTGGATGCCCTTCGCAGGTCGGATCGATTGCGGGTCGACTCCCTCGTCGAGGGCTCGAAGGTCGTCAGCCCACACCCCGGTCGCGTTGACGATCGCCTTGGCTCGCACCTCGATCTCGTCGCCATCGGCCGCGACAACTGCACCGGTCACCGCGCCACGCGCGTCCTTCAGGAGCCGTGTCACCGACGTGTAGCTCGCGACCGCAGCGCCGTGCGCAGCGGCCGTGCGGGCGACCGTGAGCGTCAGCCGCGCGTCGTCCGCCTGCGCGTCGTAGTAGAGGTACGCGGACGCGAGCCGGTCCGCGGGCATCGTCGGCATGTGCGCGAGCGCCTCGGCCTTGTCGAGCCGCTTGTGCACCTTGCCGATGCGAAGGCCCCCGGTGAGGTCGTACATCCACATCGCGGAGCCGAGCGCTCTCGCGACCTTCGGGTTGATCAACCCGTCACGCGAGAAGATCGGGATGAGGAAGGGCAGGACCCGCACGAGATGCGGAGCGGTCTTGCGGAGGCGCTGGCGCTCCGCGAGGCCCTCGTAGACCAGCGCGTACTCGCGTTGCTGCAGGTAGCGGAGCCCACCATGGACGAGCTTCGACGACTTGGACGATGTGCCCGAGGCGAAGTCCCCCCGCTCGACGAGGGCGGTGCGCAGGCCCCGGGACGCGGCGTCGAGCGCGACGCCCGCGCCCGTGATCCCGCCTCCGATCACCAGCACGTCGAAGTGCTCGTCGCCGAGGCGCGCGAGCGCAGTGACGCGGTCGAACGGGGGAGGCGCCATCGCTGGTCATCCTAGGATCGGCCCGTGGAGCCGGCGGAATCACGAGCCGTGCTCACCGTCCCGCTCGGTGACGGCGGCGTCTCGGGTGACCTTGCTCGATTGCACCTCGATGACGGCTCGACGCTCGTCGCGAAGCGCCCCGCCCGTGATCCGATCGTGCGCGAACGTCAGCGTGCGCTCGGCATGTACGAGCGCGAGGCGCGCTTCTACTCGGAGCTCGCCTCACGGGTGCCGTTGCGCACACCGGTGTGCGTCTCTGCGTCTGCGGATCTCATCCTCCTCGAGGATCTCGCTCCTGCGGTCGCGGGCACGTTCCGCGACGGGCTGACCCCCGACCAGGTCGATGCCGTCGTCTCCGACTTCGCTCGGCTGCACTCGCAGTGGCAGGGCGCGAAGGAGCTCGACGATCTCGGCTGGCTCTGGCGCGTACGTGCGGACGAAGCAGCGCGATGGCAGGCGAACCTCGCCGAGCGACTGCCGCGCTTCGTCGACCGCCATCGAGCGCGGCTACGCGAGGACGACGTGCGCCTCGCCGAGGACCTCACCGCCAGCTTGACCGAGGTGATGACCGCAGCCGCGTCGCTGCCCGCGACGTTCTGCCACGGCGACCCCGGTCCGCCGAACCTGATGTTCGGCCATCCGTCTGCACCCGTCGCGTACATCGACTGGCAGCTCGCCGCGGCGCGCCACGGAGCGCTCGACCTCGCGTGGCTCCTCACGCTCGGGGTGCCCGTCGAGATGCGACGAGCCCATGAGGCGGGCTGGGTCGCTCGCTACGGCGCTGAGGTCGGCGCGGCCGACGACCTGCCGCGCGCCTACGCGCTCGGTGTCGCCCTCGCGCTGCGCGCGCCGATCTGGATGGGCGGTGCTCCCGAGCGCGAGCGGAGCGCGCACGTCGATGCGTACGCGGAGGCCACCCTCGATCGCGCGTTTTCGGCGGCCGCCCAGCATGATGTTCGGACGATCCTCAGGAAGGGACCAGCGCATGGCTGACCTCAAGGGCAGCAAGACCGAGGAGAACCTCAGAGCTGCGTTCGCGGCGGAGAGCCAGGCAAACCGGCGCTACCTCTACTTCGCCCAGAAGGCCGACATCGAGGGGTATCCCGACGTCGCGACCCTGTTCCGATCGATCGCGGAGGGGGAGACCGGCCACGCGTTCGGGCACCTCGAGTTCCTCGCGGCGGTCGGCGACCCCGTGACCGGGCAACCGCTCGGGTCGACCGCGGAGAACCTCCGGGCGGCCATCGCCAGCGAGCAACGTGAGTACAGCGAGATGTACCCCGAGTATGCCCGCGTCGCCCGCGAGGAGGGCTTCGCCGAGGTCGCGGAGTGGCTCGAGACCCTCGCTCGGGCCGAGAAGAGCCACGCCGGTCGGTTCACCCAAGGGCTCGAGACGCTGTCCTGACGCCGGGTCGCACGGGGGCGCGTACCCATCGGGGCGCTGATCTGCGACTGTGGGGCATTGGGTTGGCCGCAAGCGGAAATCAACCCGTACCATGACCATCGGCTCCCTCGGGAGCCAGAGAACCGGCCCCTCTGGAAGTGAACCCCTGTTGAGCAACTCGTCGTCATGGCGTGATCAGGCCGCCTGCCGCGGACTCGATCCCGAGGTCTTCTACCCCGTCAACGAGGAAGAGGAAGCGACCGCAAAGAGCATCTGCGCAGAGTGTGCCGTCCGGCAGACCTGTCTCGAGCACGCCATCACCCACCGCGAGAAGGAAGGCATCTGGGGCGGCGCGACCGAGCGGGAGCGGCGGAGGATCATCCGCCAGCGCCGTCGCACGGCCTGACCGACACCCGCCCGATCCGACAGGGGGACCGCTCGTGGGGGAGCAGCCGCCGAGCCTCGAGACGCCGACCCTCGAGATGATCGGAGGATGGCGCGCGGTGCTCGGCGCCCTCACGGCAGGAGAGGACCTGACGAAGGAGCAGGCACGCGCCGGCATGGCCGAGATCTTGGAGGGCGCCGCAACCCCTGCCCAGATCGCCGGGTTCGCCATCGCGCTGCGCATGAAGGGCGAGACGGTCGAGGAGCTCGACGGCCTGCTGGACGCGATGCTCGACGTCGCCGCCAAGGTCGAGGTCGCGCCCGGCGTGGCCGATCGCCTCGTCGATGTCGTGGGCACGGGTGGCGACCGCAGCCACACCATCAACGTGTCGACGCTCTCGGCGCTCGTGGTCGCCGGCGCCGGCGTGCCCGTGTGCAAGCACGGCAACAGGGCGGCTTCCTCGTCCTGTGGCGCGGCCGATCTCCTCGAAGCGCTCGGTGTCGCGATCGAGATCGGCGCTGACGCAGTGGCCCGCTGCATCGCCGAAGCAGGCATCGGCTTCTGCTTCGCACCGCGATTCCATCCAGCGTTGCGCCATGCCGGACCAGCGCGACGTGAGCTCGCGGTCCCGACGGCCTTCAACTTCCTCGGACCACTCGCGAACCCCGCGCGGGTGCGGCGACAGCTCGTCGGCGTGAGCGATCCTTCGATGGCCGATCGCATGCTCGGCGTGCTCGCGGCACGGGGCTCGCGGCACGTCCTCCTCGTGCACGGGCACGACGGGCTCGACGAGCTCACGACGACGACGACCTCCACCGTCCACGAGCTCGACGCCGGAGAGGTGCGCACCTGGGTGCTGGACCCTGCCGACGTCGGTCTCCCGCGAGCCGAGCCCGAAGACCTGCGAGGAGGCGATCCGGCCACGAACGCAGCGATCGCCAGGGCCGTGCTCGCCGGTGCTTCCGGCCCGCCGCGCGACGTCGTGCTCCTGAACGCCGGAGCCGCGCTCGTCGCTGCAGGGAGCGCTGCCGCGGTCGAGGACGGCATAGGCCTCGCGGCGACGTCCATCGACTCGGGGAATGCCGCCGCGGCGCTCGACCGCCTCGTGGCAGTCTCGAACGCCGCCGCGTAAGGAGGAACAGGATGGGTCAGCCGGAGCTCTTGAAGCGGCACCGAGCCGTCATGCCGTCGTGGTTGACGCTCTACTACGAGTCGCCGATCGAGCTCGTGAGCGGTTCCGGATGTCGGGTCACCGACAACGAGGGACGCACGTACCTCGACCTGTTCGGCGGCATCCTCACGACGATGACGGGCCACTCGGTGCCCGAGGTCGTCGACGCGATCCGTGAGCAGGCCGGCAAGCTGCTCCACACGTCGACGCTGTACCTGATCCGACCGATGGTCGAGCTGGCGGAGAAGATCGCGGGCTTGTCACGCATCCCGAACGCGAAGGTCTTCTTCGTGAACTCCGGATCGGAGGCGAACGAGACGGCGTTGCTGCTCGCGTCGTCCTATCGCAAGTCGAACCAGGTGCTCGCGCTCCGCAACAGCTACCACGGCCGCTCGTTCGCCACCATGGGGGTGACCGGCAACCGCGGTTGGTCGCCGAGCAGCCTGAGCCCGTTCAGCGTGCACTACGTGCACAACGGGTACCGCTTGCGCTCACCGTTCCGGAACCTCGACGACGCCGGTTTCGTCGAGGCGTGCGCAGAGGACCTGCGCAACGTGATCGAGACCACGACCTCCGGTGATGTCGCGACCATGATCGCCGAGCCCATCCAAGGTGTGGGCGGGTTCTGCGTCCCGCCCGACGGCTTCTTCGGCGCGATGAAGAAGGTGCTCGACGAGTACGAGATCCTCTTCATCTCCGACGAGGTGCAGACCGGATGGGGGCGCACCGGCGAGCACTTCTGGGGATACGAGGCGCACGGCGTCGTCCCCGACGCGCTCACGTTCGCGAAGGGGCTCGGCAACGGGCTCGCGATCGCGGGCCTGGTCGCCCGCGCCGACCTCATGGACGCGATGCCCGCGAACTCGATCTCGACGTTCGGTGGCAACCCGCTCGCGACTGCCGGAGCGCTCGCGAACCTCGAATACCTCCTCGACAACGACCTGCAGGGCAATGCGCTGCGCGTCGGCTCGTACCTGCTCGAGCGCCTTCGTCCGCTGGCCGATCGGTACGCGACCGTGGCCGAGGTGCGGGGGCGCGGCCTGATGATCGGCATCGAGCTCGTGGAGGAAGACGGCTACACCCCGAGCGCGCGGCGCGCTGCGGCGTGCCTCGAAGCGTGCAAGGCCGCGGGTGTGCTCGTCGGCAAGGGCGGGCTCTACGGCAACTGCTTGCGCGTCGCGCCGCCGCTGTCGATCACGCTCGAAGAAGCCGAGGAAGGCGCGGCAGTCATCGCCGATGCGCTCACGCGCCTTTCCGGAGAAGAGAGCGCGGACCAGTAGCCTCCGCGTCCGTGCTGGTCAGGGTCCCCGCCTCGTCCGCCAACATGGGTCCTGGCTTCGACGCGCTCGGCCTCGCGCTCGCGATGTACCTCGAGGTGCGGCTGGCGAAGGGCGACGGGCTCGCGGACGGGCATCCGTCCCTTGCCGCGTTCACGTCCGCGGGAGGCGAAGGCCCGATCTCGGTTCGCTCGCAGATCCCGATGGGCCGCGGCCTGGGGTTCTCCGGAGCGGCGCGAGTCGCGGGTGTGCTCGCCGCGCTCGCGCAGCAACACCCCGGCGCCGACGTCGCCGACCTCGCCGAGGAGACGTTGACCCGCGCGGCGCAGCTCGAGGGCCACGAGGACAACGTCGCCGCGTCGTTGCACGGCGGCGTGGTCGCGGTGGCGGGCGGGCGAGCTGTGCGCGTGCCGCTGGGGCTCGAGCCATCGATCGTCGTGTGGGTTCCCACGGCGCGGACCTCGACCGAGGAGTCGCGCGGCAAGCTCCCCGCGTCGGTGTCGTTCGCGGATGCGACGTTCAACGTGGGGCGCACGGCGCTCCTCGTCGCGGCATTGGCCGCTGGTGAC
>DATKAS010000311.1:0-13070 GCA_035497855.1 Acidimicrobiales bacterium | reverse complement strand
AGAGTCGCCGTGGGACCGTGCGTCGCCGCTGCACGCGACGGGGTCAGCGGTCGTCCTCGACCCAGTGGGGCGCCGCCTGCTGTTGCGGTGGCACGAGCGGCAGCAGGCGTGGCTGCAGGTCGGTGGGCACGCGGATCCCGGTGAGGACGAGCCGTTCGCCGTGGCGCTGCGCGAAGCGAGGGAGGAAACCGGGCTCGTCGATCTCGTGCCGTGGCCGGACGGTGACCGTGCCGAGCTCGTGCACCTCGTGATCGTGCCGGTGCCGGAGGGCAAGGGAGAGCCCGCGCACGAGCACGCCGACCTCCGCTACCTCCTCGCGACCTCGACGCCCGATGCCGCACGACCAGAGTCGCCCACGGCTCCGATGCAGTGGCTGACGTTCGAGGAGGCCTATGCGCTCACCGCGGAAGACAACCTCCGCGAGACGTTGCGTCGGGCCGAGGAGCATCTCGGCCGGCAGTAGGTTGCCGCAATGGGATCGAGCACCAGCAAGCCGCGGAAGAAGGGCAACCACTCGCACCTGCCCAAGGTCGGCACTCCCGCCAACCAGGCATACGAGGAGAAGGTGCGCCGCAGCTACCTGGGTGGCCCCTGGATGTGGATCGTCGGCGTCGTCTTCTTCATCGCCGTCGTGAGCTTCCTCATCATCCTCGTGGTCTTGTGAGCCGCGCGGCGTGACTCACGGATCGATGAGGACGCCGGGGTTCATGATCCCCGACGGATCGACGCTGGCCTTCGCGGCTCTGAGCGCCTCCGCGAACAGGTCGGGGCGCTGCCGGTCGTATTGGGGTCGATGCATCCGGCCGACCGCGTGGTGATGGGTGATCGTGCCGCCCGCGTCGAGCACCGCTTCGCTCGCTGCGTGCTTCACGTCCTCCCACATCGAGATCTCGCTGCCTTGCCGGCCGACGCCTGACCACGTGTAGTACGGCGCGGGTCCGTCGGTGTAGGCGTGGGTGAACCGGCACGACAGCATCGGCTCGTGCCCGAAGACCTGGCGGAGCGCCGCGCTCACGCGCTCGCGCACGTACGCGTCGAACTCGGGCCAGCGGTCCCACGTGATGGCGGTCTCGAAGGTGTCGGCGACGAGGCCGAGGCTCGTGTCGACGCCCAAGCCGACGCCGATGAACGCGTCGCGCCACGCGCCGACCGCGCCCTCGCGCCCGGTCGGAGCAGCGTTGCCGTCGTTCACACGGATCTCGTCGTCGTCGACGCTGCCCCCACAGGCGCGGGCGATCGCCACGGCCTCGCCGATGTTGTGACGCTGGCTGAGGCCGTCGGACTCGAATCCGAGGATGAGCAGCGCCCGTGTGCCGTCGAGTCCCGCAGCGCGATGCGCTTCGCCCGGATCGAGAACGCGGCAGTTCGCGGGCCAGAGCTTCGCCTGCACGACCTGGCGGACCGCTTCGGCAGCGGCCGGCCACGACGTGAACGTCACTCCCGCGGTGGCGCGGTACTCGGGCCGGCGTTGGATCCGCATCCACGCCTCGCTGATGATCCCGAGGATGCCCTCGCTGCCGATCACCATCCGATCCGGCGACGGGCCCGCGCCACTGCCCGGCAGCCGCCGCGACTCCCACCATCCCCGCGGCGTGAGCATGCGAACCGACTCGACGAAGTCGTCGATGTGGGTCTGGTTCGTCGCGTAGTGGCCGCCGGAGCGTGTCGCGATCCAGCCACCGAGCGACGAGAAGCGGAACGACTGCGGGAAGTGGCGCAGCGTGAAGCCACTCGGGCGCAGCTGGTCTTCGAGGTGCGGGCCGAGCACGCCCGCTTGGATGCGGGCGGCCCGGGACACCTTGTCGATCTCGAGCACCTTGTCCAGCCGATCGAGCGAGATCGTGACGACTGCCGCGGCGTCCGGCGGGTTCACGCCCCAGACGACCGACGATCCTGCGCCGAACGGCACCACGATGTATCCGTTGCTGCCGCACCAGTCGAGCGTGGCCTCGAGCTCTGACTCGGAGGCCGGATGCGCGACCACGTCGGGCGCGTTCGGGAAGTCGAGGTGGAACGCTCGGGTGCGATCGGTGAAGTGCGAGCCGTGCGAGTGGAACGCTCGCTCCCAGGTGTCGGTGGCGCACCACGCCGCGAGCGTGTCGGGCACGCGGATGCGGGGCGGGCGCAGCGTCGCGTCCTCGAGCTTCGGCACGGGCGCGGCGATGATCGGTGCGCCCGCTCGCTCGGAGAGCTTCGCAGCGAGCTCCTCGCGCTGCTGCTGGGTGGGTTCCTCGCTCTCGAGGCACCAGGCCCAGAAGGAGCGACGTGGCGACGCGACCGTGCTCATCGCGACTGTCTATCGCTTGGCGAACGACGGGGGAGCGGGAGCAGCACCGCCCTTCGCCTCGACCGGCCTGCGCTTCGCGACGACCTGCACGGCGAGCTCCGCGACCCGGTAGAGCTGGTACGCGACCCACGACGGCGCGAATCCGAGCACGACCACCCAGAACGAGTAGCCCGCGGTGAGGCCGGCAGGCCATTGCCTCCCCCACAGGAGGGCGAACGGGATCGGTGCGACGATCGCCACGAGGATCATCCACCACGTCAGGGTCGCGAGGCCGACGGCGAGCAGCGCCGTGCCGGCGAGCGCTGCGGCGAACCACAGCACGATGCCCGCGACCACGAGCGCGCTGCGGTGCACGCGGGTGCGCAGCGTGACGCCCGCCCACATGATCCACGTCTGCAGGATGCGCGCGCCGCAGTCCAGCATCGCATCGCGGAACACGAGGTCGGCCACCTGCGGGTCGATGCGCTGCGCTTCTGGCAGCCGCTCGGGCGTATCGGTGATCAGCTGGTCGTGCAGCAACGCGGCGGGTGTGTGCCGGCCGAACGGCCGCGCGATCCAGTCGAGGAAGGCGGGCACCGATGCGAGGTCGGTCGTGCCGAGGTAGTCGGCCTCGACAACGGTGGGACCGAGCCGCGGTCCGCCGTTGTACCGGAATGGTTGCTCGAGCTCGAACTCGGTGTCGCTCACCTGGCGGAGCACCACCCGCGCGGGTTGCGCTCCGCCAGGTTCCGCGAACGGACTGGTGTCCTGCGTCCACGAGAAGGGCATGCGCCCAGTCTCGTGCGGGGCGGCGCGCTGCGCCGAGACGTCACGTGATGTCGACCTGCTGGATCATGCCCTTCGTGAAGTGCGGCGGACCGCCCGCCCTGTCGTTGATGAAGCACAGGAACACGTACGAGCCCTTGTCGAAGGTCATCGAGACGACCTGCGCTTCGCCGGGCCCGGTCACCGCGAGGTCCTGCTCCTTGTCGAAGTCGACGGGCGGGGGCGTGTCTCCCGAGCCGTCGCTCTGGAGGAACTTGCTCACGTCATCGAGCGTCGCGCCCTCCGCCAGCGGCACGGCGATGAGGTGGTGGAACTCCTTGCCCTTGTTCGCGAACTCGATCGTGTTCTCGCCGGCCTTCAGGCCGCTCACGTCGAACTTGTACTCGGATGGGTCGACACTGGCGCTCGTCGTGGGAAGTGGCGCGGTCGACGCGACGTCTTTCACGGTGAACTCGCCCAGCATCCCGTTCTGGTAATGGGGCGGGTCGCCGAAATTGCAGAAGTAGACGTAGGTCCCCTTCTCGAGGCTGATGGTCGACACGCCGCTCGCGCCAGGTTGCACGCCGCCCGCCCCGCCGGGTGCGCCGAGCACGTAGTCGGGGATCGGAGCACTGTCTTTGCTCAACACGTCATCGGCGAACTTCTGGGCGCTCGTGCCGTCTGCCACCCGGACGATGCCGAACTCGTGCCCCTCGGCACCGGTGTTCTTGAGCGTGAGCGAGACGGTGCCACCCTCGACCTCCGCCGGCACGTCGAAGGCGTACTTACCTTCCGACGGCTCACTCGCGGTGACGGTCAAGGTGGTCGGCTCGCTCGAGCTCGCGCTGTCGTCGCCGCACGCGGTCAGCCCGAGCGCGGTCAAGGTCGCGGCCGCGCCGATGGCGGCCAGTCGCAATCGCATTGCCCCTCCTCATGCCCCACTTGCCCCACGGGGATGGAGCACCTTACAGGTCGTTCTGCCCTCGGCGGCGCTTCTCCGCGAGCCCGGCGAGGAGCTCCATGATCACGCGGTGGGCGTTGTTGATCGTGGTGTCGGCCCAGTCGTAGGGCGGGGCCACCTCGACGACGTCGAGTGCCACGACGTTGGTGTCGAGCGCGATCTGGCGTACCGCTCGCAGCAGATCTGCCGGGTTCATCCCGCCGGGCTCTGGCGTGCCGGTGCCGGGAGCGAACCCGGGGTCGAGCACGTCGATGTCGACCGACAGGTAGAGCACGTCAGCGCCGTCCAGCGCCTCGGCGATCGCGTCTTCGATCACCGCTCGGCTTCCGCGCTCCCAGATCTCCTGCATCAGATGCCACCGCATCCCTTGCTCTTGCATCCACGCGAACACCTCGGGAGGAGGCCAGTAGCCGCGGAGGCCGACCTGCACGAAATGGCGTCCCTGCACTGCGCCGCTCTCGATGAGGCGTCGCATGGGCGTGCCATGTGAGGCGAGGTTGCCTTCGAGGATGTCGGCAGTGTCGGCGTGGGCGTCGAAGTGGACGACGCCGACGTTCCCCCATCCGTGATGGTCCGCCACTGCTGTCGCAGCTGGCCACGTGATCGAGTGATCGCCCCCGACGATCACCGGCGTGATGCCGCGAGACGCGACCTCGAAGACCCGCGCGCGGATGTTCGCGTGCGAGCGTTCGGTCTGGCCGTGCGGGCACCACGCGTCGCCGAAGTCGACGACGTCGATCCAGTCGAAGATCTCGATGTCGAGGTCGAGGTGGTGCGCCGCGGGGTAGTAGGCCTGAGTGCGCAACGCACGCGGCCCGAAGCGGGCACCCGGTCGGTTCGTCGTCGCCACGTCGAACGGCGCGCCGACGATCGCGACGTCGGGCTGCCAGTCGTCGAGCTGCGACGCTTCGGTCAGGAACGGTCGCCCGCTGAACGTCGGCAACCCGGCGATGCTGTTCAAGGAGAGCTGCTCGCGCATCCCTTCCGAGAGCTCGCGACGGGGTGGCTGGCGGGGGGTGTCGGTCACGCCGTCATCGTTGTCCGTCGAAGGGTCCGGCGCTACCTTCGCCGCATGACGTACGCGCAGGGCCGCACCTACTACGACGCCGACAGCCACATCATGGAGCTGCCCGACTGGTTGGTGGAGTACGCGGACCCCGAGGTGCGCGACCGCATCCGCCCGCTCTACCTCGGTGCCGCTGGAAAGCTCGCGGACCACGCGATGCGCGATGCCGAAGCCCGATCAGTCGACCCCGCCGCGGCTGCCGCGCTGGAAGCCGACCTGCTGCACCACAAGGGATGGGGCGCACTGGGTGCGTTCGATCCGGTCGAGCGCACGCGCGCGCTCGACCTTCTCGGCTTCGATTGCCAGCTGGTCTTCAGCACCTTCGCGCCGACCCAGTTCCTCGGCGACGACCCCGACCTCGTGTACGGCGGCACCCGCGCGCACAACCGCGCGATGGTCGACTTCTGCTCCGGCGACCCGCGGCTCGTGCCCGTCGGGTTCGTGCCCTGGGGCGCTCCCGAGCGCAACGTCGCCACGGTGGAAGAGGCGATCGACTTGGGATGCGGTGCGGTGCTGCTTCCCTCTGTGCCCGAGCAGGGCTTCCCCTCGCCGACGCACCCCGACAACGACCCGGTGTGGCGCGCGCTCGAGCAGAACGACGTCCCGTTCATGCTGCACATCGGCGGCGGAGGTCAGCTGATGCGCCGTGAGTTCCACGACAACGGTCGCAAGGTGACCGACTTCCTCGGTGGAGGCGAGAACATCCGCTCCAAGGACTACATGGCGATCCACATGCCGCCCGAGATCTTCCTGTCGTGCCTCGTGCTCGACGGCATCTTCGAGCGCTTCCCGGCCCTGCGCGGTGGGTGCATCGAGCAGGGCGCGATGTGGGTGGTGCCGTGGCTGAAGCGACTCGATCTCGCGCAGTACACCTTCCGCAAGACCGAACCCGCGCTGACGCTCGGCAAGCCGGCGTCGGAGTACGTGCACGGCCATCTGTGGTTCACGCCGTTCCCCACTGAGCCGGTCGGGTGGATGATCGAGCAGGCGGGCGACGACCTGTTCCTGTTCTCCTCTGACTACCCGCACCCTGAGGGCGGCCGCGATCCGCTCGCGCGCTTCGAAGGATCGATGGAGTCGACGAGTGACGTGTCCAAGCAGCGGTTCTATGCAGACAACTTCGCCGCGATGATGGGCAGTCGCGTGATGGCGGGAGCGTCAGGCAGTCGTTGACGCGTGTTGCTCGGCGAGCCGGTCGAGCGCGCCGAGCGTCATGCACACGTAGATGTCGATGAGCTCGTCCTGCTCGCCGCGCCCTGAGAAGAGGCTCGCGAGCAGTCCGGCGGTGCCTTGCACGAGGATCGCCGCTGCAGTCTGCGCGACGGGAGTGGGGAGCTCGTACTCCTCCTCGATCATCCGGCCCCAGAACTCGTACACCTCACGGTCGCGGCGACGTCGCGCCTCGAGCAGTGGACCGGCGGAGACCGAGACCTGCCACAGGCGGCCGAGCAGCCGCCCCCGATCGCTCATCTCGGTGCCCCAGCCCTGGAACGTCGCGCGGACCTTGTCTTCGAACGAGTCGGCGGTCTCGACCGCCGCGCGGATCTGACGATCGAGGTCGACGACCTCGCGCTCGAAGAGCTCGAGGAGCAGTGCGCCTGCGTTGCTGAAGTACCGGTAGCTGAGGGCTTTGCTCACTCCGGCGCGCGCCGCGACCGCTTCCATCGTGACCGTGTCCGCGCCTTGCTCGACGACGATCTGCGCGGCCACGTCGAGGAACTGCTGCTTGCGTTGCGCTGCGGTGAGCCGAGCTCCGGTCACCGCACCAGCCGCCGACGACATCGTTCCAAACGCTCCTGACTGACTAATTTCCACACTAATGACGGGGCCCCGCCGAACGCAGATCGGCGATGACCTTCCTGATCTTTCGAGCCCATTCGTTGTCTCCCCGACGGCGATCAGCGAGGTGGCGACGAACGGCCACACCGTTCTGAGACATCTGGCTACCCGCCACGAGGTCGGCGCATACCGGCCCGCGATCGAGGCGGCCGCGCTGAAGCACGCGTGGGACAAGCGGCCGCTCGAGGACCGGGACACCTACGGGAAGGCGTTCCTCCAGTCGATGAACCTCTGGAGGGTCGACGACCGTGTGCGGCGGTTCGTCTTCTCACGCCGATTCGCGCGAGCGGCCGCCGAGCTGCTCGGCGTGGAGGGCGTCCGGCTGTACCACGACCAAGCGTTGTTCAAGGAGCCCGGCGGTGGACGCACGCCGTGGCACCAAGACCAGTACTACTGGCCGCTCGCGACCGACAAGACCATCACGATGTGGATGCCGCTCGCCGACGTCCCCGCCGAAGTCGGCTCGATGACCTTCGCGTCGGGCAGCCACCGGCTCGGCTACCTCGGTAGCCACGCGATCTCGGACGAGTCCGACGCGACGTTCTCGGCGATGCTCGAAGAGCGCGACCTGCCGCTCGAGACGCACGGCGCACTGCACGCCGGCGATGCCACGTTCCACTGCGGCTGGACGTTGCACGGCGCGCCGCCGAACCCCACCGACGCGATGCGACCTGTGATGACGATCATCTACCTCGCGGACGGGGCGCGAGTGGCCGAGCCGAACAGCGACGCGCAGCGGCTCGACCTCGAGGTCTGGCTTCGCGGGTTGCATCCGGGCGACATCGTCGACTCCCCGCTCAACCCTCGGCTCTTCCCCTGACCGCGGCGGGTCACGGTCTCGCAGAGGCCCGTCGGTATGATCCGCTGCACCAATCGAGGGGATGGACAGTTTTCGGGAAGGGTCGGGGATGACGGATCCGGGAGCGGGGCAGGGGGGCCCTCGTCCCATCTCGATCACTGGATTCGCGAACCCGGTCGAGATCGGCCGCGGCGGGTTCGGTGTCGTGTACAAGGCGGAGCAGACCGGGTTCGAGCGTACGGTCGCGCTGAAGGTCCTCCCGATCGCCGCCGCCGACGAGTCGGCGCGGGATCGCTTCGAGCGCGAGCGCATGGCGATGGGCGCGCTGTCGAGCCACCCGAACATCGTGACGGTGTACGGATCCGGTTTCACCGACGATCAGCAGCCGTACATCGTCATGGAGTACATGTCGCGCGGCTCCCTCGGCGAGCGCCTCACGAAGCAAGGTCCGCTGCCGTGGAACGACGCGGTGGCGGCCACGATCAAGGTCGCCGGCGCACTCGATGCCGCGCACGAGGCTGGTGTGCTGCACCGCGACATCAAGCCCGAGAACATCCTCGTCTCGCAGTTCGGCGAGCCGAAGCTCGGCGACTTCGGCATCGCGCGCATCGAGGGGGCGCACCAGACACGCAGCGGCGTCATCACCGCGACGATGGCGCACGCGCCGCCTGAGATCGTCGAGGGAAAACGGCCCACCGAAGCGTCTGACGTCTACAGCCTCGCGTCCACGCTGTACGCGCTGATGGCGGGCGACGGCCCGTTCGTCGGCGGAGAGGACACGTCCCTCGTCACGATGATCTCGCGCATCGTGACCCACCCGGTCCCTGATCTCCGCGCTCGGGGTGTGCCGGCAGAGGTCTGCGCCGTGATGGAGCAGGGCCTCGCCAAGGATCCTGCCATCCGGCCGCGTGCGGCTGCCTTCGGCCGCGCGCTGCAGCAAGCACAGCGCGCGCTCGGCGCGCCGGTCACCGACATGACACTGGTTTCGGTGACGCTGCCCGCTCCGGAGGCGTCGATGACCGGCCGGGCCGCGACGACCAGCGCGAGCACCATCGCCGCCGGGGAGGCAGGCGCGGCGATGCCGCCGCCGACCGCAGCTGCCGTCGTGACGCCGCCGCCTCGGCCACCGAGCCGAGAGACGTTGCCTGGCAACGCGGCCGCAGGTGGAGGCGGAGGCGGTGGCGCGGGCACCACGAAGCCGAAGCGCAAGCGCGCGCTCATCGGGGTCGGGGCGGTCGCCGTCGCCGCACTGGTGGGTGGTGCCGTGCTCGTCGCGTCGAAAGGTGGTGGAAGCGACGAGGGGGGCGGCAGCACGTCGAGCACGATCGTGTCGGGCACGCCCATCTCGTCGCTCGCCGACGCGGAGCAGGGCACGATCCGCATCGTCTCGGAGGGCGACTTCGTGCTCCCCGACACCGGTACGCAGCTCGACCAAGGAGGCGCGGGCAGCGGGTTCATCATCGACCCGAGCGGCCTCGCAGTGACGAACAACCACGTGGTCGCGGGAGCCGCCACGTTGCAGGTCTTCGTGAGCGGCGACCCGAAGCCGAAGAACGCACGGGTGCTCGGCCGATCCGAGTGCGACGACCTCGCCGTGATCGACATCGCGGGCGAGGGCTATCCGTTCTTCCAGTGGTCGACGTCGGGCGCGGCGGTCGGCGACACCGTGCACGCCGCCGGGTATGCCGCGGGTGACACGCAGTTCGCGCTCACCGACGGCACCGTCTCGACCGTCGACTCCCTTGCGACCACGTGGTCGGCCACCGACGACGTCCTGAAGCACGACGCCGACACGCAGCCGGGCGAGTCCGGAGGCCCGCTCCTCGACGGCGACGGTCTGGTCGTCGGTGTCAACTACGCGGCGAACGCCACGAGCGACGACCGCTTCGCGGTCGCGTCGACATCGGCGGAAGGCATCACGGACGAGCTGCAGTCGGGAGATGTCGACTCGGTCGGGATCAACGGGCTCGCCGTGCCCGAGTCGGATCAGAGCCCGGCAGGCGTGTGGGTCGCGTCGGTCGAGACCGCCACACCCGCCGAGCGCGCGAACCTCGCACCTGGGGACGTGATCACCCAGCTCGACGGCACCGACGTCGCGACCGACGGCACGATGCAGGACTACTGCGACATCCTCCGCAACGACGGCACGGACGCGACGATCCCGATGACCGTGTCTCGCGCAGGGCAGGACCTGACGGGAGAGCTCAACGGCACACCGCTGCCGTCCGTCGACGACACGGGTGGCGGCGAGACCACGGACACGACCGCGACAGGTGACACGACCGTCGCCGGCGAGTTCCAGACGATCTCCGACGACAGCGGCGCGCTCACCGTCACCGTGCCGAGCGACTGGACGACGTTCGCCCCGCCGGTCCCGCCGGAGTTCGGGGTCGGGTTGGCGGCATCGGCCGACGGCGCCGACTTCACAGCGGGCTTCTCCGACCCCGGGATGCTCTTCGTCGCGACGAAGAACGCGGTGCCGGACGACGTCGACCCGCTCTTCCAGGCGTTCACGAGGCCCGGATGCACTGCCGAGGAGATCAAGGACTACGACGATGGTGTGTTCAAGGGCCGCACCCAGACGTTCAGCCAGTGCGCGGGTACCGAGTCCTTCTATACGGTGATCATCGCCAAGCCCGAGGACAAGGCGTTCACGGTGGTCGTCGACGTCCAAGTCCCCACCGCAGACGACGAACCCACGCTCACACAGATCCAGACCACCTTCACCGCCAACCCAGATCTGTTCTGATGTCCCCACACCGAGCACCGAGGGAGCACCAATGAAACTTGACGAGCAGCGGGCGATGCTGGCCAGCGGCGATGGGGTCGTCGCACGCATGCCCGGGATCGTTCTGGTGGCCGTGCCGGCGACCGGCAACGAGGCCCGCATCGGCGAGCTGATCGCGCTGTGCCGTGAGGTCGGCGAGGCCGCGCCAGACGCTCCGGGCCGCACGCTCGCGAGGCGGCTCGCCGGCGTGCTGTCCGCGGCCGATCCCGACAGCGGGCTCGCGATGTGCGTCCTCTCACAGACCGAAGACGGGTTGTCGGTGATGCTCGCGGGCAACATCGATCTCGTTGCGTCGAGCTCCCGGGGTGAGGTGAAGCTCTCGGGTCGTGACGCGGCGACGTGGGTCGACCGCATCCTCGAAGAGACGCTCGGGTCGTGCTCGGTGAGCGCAGGCGGGCAGGATCCTCCGAAGCGCACCGCGATGTACGAGCTGCAGGGCGGTGTCGTGCCAGGTGTCGGGATCACGCTCGTCGGTGGTGGCCATGTCGCCGCGATGCCGCCGGTGGCCGCGGCCGCGAGCGCAGCGCCCGTCGAGGAGGAATCGGCCGCGCCGCCCGCCGCGGCTGCGGCAGCAGCTGTCGGTGTGGCAGCAGGGGTGTCGAGCGGGGCGTCGGCCCTGGCCGACCTCGCGGAGCCGTTGCCTGCCGCCGAGCCGGAGCCGGTTGCTCCGGAAGTCGTCGCCGCGGCCGTCGCCGCGGCTCCGGAACCGCCACCCGCGCCGGCCGAGCCGTTCGCCGCGCCGGCTGCGGCTGTTGCGGCGGCCGCCGTTCCGGACGGGCCGAGCGCGGCGCCCGGTGGCAAGTCGATCGGTGTGATCGTGTTCGAAGATGGCACGAGCTACGCGCTCGACAAGGACTACATCATCGGACGCGAGCCCGAGAACGATGCGGCCGTCGTCGCGGGACGCGCAGGTCCCCTGGTCGTCGACGACGCGGAGCGCAGCATCTCGCGCGTGCATGCCGAGCTGCGGCTCTTCGGCTCCGAGCTCCAGATCGTCGACCGAGGCTCGACGAACGGCACCTACGTGTGGAGCGACACCAACGCCGACTGGGTGCGCCTGGTGCCCAACCAGGTCGCGTCGGTGAAGCCCGGCGGATGGGTCGCCGTCGGTAGCCGCAGCTTCGTCTTCGAGGCAGAAGGCGCCGGATAGCGCTCGAGGCCGTTCTCGTCAGCGGTCGTCGACGTAGACGAACCCTCCCGAGAACGGCGTCGTGTCGAGCCGCACGCGCTTCACGCCGGCCTGCGGGAAGCAGAGCTCGGCGTTGCTGTGCGCGCCGACATCACCGAACTTGGTCGCGAACTCGTTATCGGTGCGGTTGACGACACGGACGCACTCGCCAGGCCGTATGCGCGCGAACTCCGGCGTGAACGCGTCGCCGACGGCGACCAGGAGCACGGGCTCGCCGGCTTCCTGCGCGAGCTGTCCGGCTTCTCGGCGCAGTGACGACTCATGCCATGGCTGCTGCCACAGGAGGATCGCGAACACGCACAGGCCGAGCACGATCGCCGACGGGTACCGGAAGGTCTCGCGGAGCTCACGATCGGTGTTGTCCATGTGCTGCACGAACTTGCCGAGCGGCCATCCGTAGAGGAAGTGGCCCGCGTATGCGATCGCCACGACGCCGAGCTGGCCCGCGAGCACGTAACGGTCCTTGAACGGCGTCACGAGCACCGCGGTCTCGAGCGTCAGACCCCACACCACGCCCCACAGCCAGTGCCGCCGCGCTGCGACGACCGCGTACATGACGCCGAACGTCACGCCGTTCGAAAGGTGGAAGAGCCACCCCATCGTCGACGTGATCGACGACGACATGTGCGCGCGCGTGATGAGCAGCCCGTAGGTGTCGATCGGCACGAACACGCGACTGCCTGCGACCGCGAACGGAAGGCGGATGAGGTCGTAGCCGATCGTGCCGATCACACCGCCGAACACGCCGACGCGGATCCGGCGTTGCAGCTCGGTGAGGTTCGGGGAGCGTACCGAGCCGATCACCACCAGGCCGACGAGGCTCGGGACAGTGATCGTCCAGAAGAACCTGCCCATCGATGTGACGCCGTAGAGATCCGCGAGCAGCGAGAGGATCGACGTCGATGCGAGTGCGATCGTCAGCAGCCCCGCCCACAGCGGGACGCTTGCGGTCGAACGCTCGGTGGCAGCGGTGGGAGAGGGCATCGGTCAGCCGGCGCCGTCCCCGCTCTCGCCGCCGCCTGCGTCGTCGGCGCTGTCGACCTCGGCGCTGTCGACCTCGGCGCCTCCGGCGTCGTCCTCGTCGAACTTGTCCTCGTCGGGGAGCACGTCATCGAGCATGTGGCGACCCGGCTGCGGTGGCTGCTGCCCACCACCGCCGGGAGGCGGCTGGCCTTGCGCGGGTGGTGGGCCGTGGTGTTCGGGGGTGAGGTCGACGGCGTGTCGTGTCGCGCCGGTGGGGGTGATGTCCGCTGGTGGGCCGGGGTGGCCGGGTTGGCCTTCGAGGCCGTGCTCGATGCCGTGTGGCGCGCCGGGGCCCGGGGGAGGAGGCGAGGGAGGAGGCGGAGGTGGTCCGCCGGGCGCGGCGGCGCCGGCGCGTGCGACGGGGGTCGGCGCTG
>DATKAS010000310.1:0-7281 GCA_035497855.1 Acidimicrobiales bacterium | reverse complement strand
ACGACCATCGCACCGTGAGGAAGCTGGTGGCATCGAAGACGTCGCCGATGGTCTGCGAACCGAGGACGACCCAGCCGCTCGCCTGGAGTGCCTCCACCGCGTTCGGCGGCGGGTCGTGGATCCACACCTCGGTCGCGCGTCCGAGGTCGCTCTTGTCGAGCAGCCGTCGGTCGACGACGACCATCGTCGCCCCGTTGTGGTATCCGGGGAACCACGAAGCGGAAGCGACAGGTGAGACGGTGATCGTCGAGCGCGTTTCGTCGGCCAGCGTCGCCGAGGGAAGCGACCCGTGGACGACGATCGCCGCGATTCCGTCGCTCGAATCGCCGCCCCCGAGGCGGGACAGCAGCGCCGTCACGTCCCGGTCCGAGGGCCGCTGCGCGTTGGCTCGCACGAACGTGTCGGGATCGACGCCGATCAGGTCGACACGCTCGTCACCTGAGTGGGTGCTCGCTCGTTCGACGATCGTCGCGCGGTCCGCGAGTGACGCAGGCAATGTCTCGACCTCGTTCACGCTCACGGCGACGTCAGAGCCGAGGTACGTGCTCGCCTTTTGTCGCAGCATGGCGTTCGCGCTGTCGGTCAGCGTCGATGCCATCGTGACCGAACCGATCACGAGCGCGATCGCGAGGGCGGCAAGGACGGTGACCGTGGGATCGGCCGCGAGCCGGCGCGCGCCGACGAGCAGCGGCACGGGGAGGTGCCGCCAGTGAGACCGCGAACGATCGAGCAGCCACCGCGACGGTCGAGCCAGCAACGCGAGCACTGCGCCGAGGGCGAGCAGCGGGAACGCCTGTGCGAGGAGGTCGCCGCCCTGCGCGCTCGCGCCGACGAGGCGAACGCCCCCGGCTCGATCGAGGCGCGCGTACGACGCCACCGCGAGAGCGACGAGCGCCAGCTCCCACGGCACCCAGCGCAGCCAATGATGACGAGGCCGGGCGTCGACCGATCTCGCGCTGAGCACCGTCGTCACGACGCCGACGACGAACACACCGGCGATCGCTCCGAGCAGGCAGGCCACGACCGCGGCTCGCACCGGTCCGGGCTCCAGCTCCGGCGTCGGCCCGAGGGTGGTCACGGCGACGAGCGCGAGGACGAAGCCAAGGGCGAGCCCGAGCAGCACCGCCGGCGCGGCCGCAGCAGCGACGCGTGCGCCCACGCGCGCAGGGTGCACGCCGCGCAGCACGCGCAGCCGGAGCTCGCTCGAACGGGCGCGAGCGAGCAAGGCTCCTGCGGTCGCGAGCAGAAGTCCCGCTGCAGCGAGACCGGCGAGGCGCACCGGCGCGACAGTCCGTCCGACGACGTGGCTCAGCGTCTCCGCGTAGCTGATGATCGCGGGGAGGCCGTCGCGGAATCGCGCGCCGCGGATGGGGATGCCGATCGGTCCTCCGCTCGGTGCACCCGTCGCCGTGGTGGCGTAGGTCGTCGCCATCGCGTCGAGCGCTCGGCTCAGCCGCTTCGCTTCGACCCGCGTCAACCCATGCGGGTCGGGTCGCACCTCGACGATGCGAGACAGGTTGAGCGTCGGAAGCGCGCCGAGCGTCGACGAGTCCACGACGAGCATCGGAGGCGGTGGATCGCCGAACGGGTCCGGTCGCAGCAGCGTGCGCACACCACACCAATACGAGGGCTCGGGGTTCACAGGGATGCCGGGGTAGACCCCTCGGACGTCGAGCGAGTACGGCGTCGGTGGTGTGGCGTTCGGGACCTCGCCACGGACCGAGACGCCCGCTGCGAGACCTGAGACTCGTTGCGCCCAGTCGGGCGCGAGCGCCTGGCCCTGCTCGAGCGGTGGGACGCCGAGCTCGTCGTACTGGCGGGTGCGGTCGAGGAGGACGACGCGGGTGGACGACGGAGCTCCCGCGACCGTGACGAACTGCGCGACGGTCTCGGTCACGATCGCCGCCTGGGCGTTCGGTGTTCGCGACGCTGCGTCGACCAGATCCTGCTCCGGGCCGCTCGGGGATCGGGCGAGCCGCACGACGAGGCCGGCATCGGTGAGGCACGTGCGAGCCAGTCCGACCTGCACCGCTTCGCTCGCGGCGGACGAGACGTAGAGGGGCCCGCCGGCCAGGCAGGCGCCCGCGAGCGCGGCGGCAGCGGCGACCCCGATGTGTGCCCCGACCCCCGACCGCATGACGGGGAGACGCTACGGGCGCCACTCCTGCCCCGAAGCGCAGGCCTCGGTAGCCTTCGTGCATGACCGACTTCGACCTCGTCATCCGCGGTGGCAGCGTCATCGACGGGTCAGGAGCGCCGGCGAGAGCCGGCGACGTCGCGGTGAAGGACGGCAGCATCGTTGCGGTCGGCGACGTCCCCGGCTCCGGCCGCAACGAGGTCGACGCCGACGGCGCGCTCGTCACGCCCGGCTGGGTCGACATCCACACGCACTACGACGGTCAGGCCACCTGGGACGACCACCTCGCTCCCTCGTCGTGGCACGGCGTCACGACGATCGTGATGGGCAACTGCGGTGTCGGGTTCGCGCCGGTCCATCCCACCGACCACGCGCGGCTCATCTCGTTGATGGAGGGCGTCGAGGACATCCCTGGCGCCGCGCTGCACGAGGGGTTGCAGTGGGACTGGCAGAGCTTCCCCGAGTACCTCGACGCAGTCGGGCGCAGGCGCCACGACGTCGACGTCGCCGCGCAAGTGCCGCACGGCGCGGTGCGCCTCTTCGTGATGGGCGACCGCGGCGCGAACCGCGAGCCTGCGACCGCCGACGAGATCGCGGAGATGGGGCGCATCGCAGCTGCCGCTGTGCAAGCGGGCGCGCTCGGCTTCACGACGTCTCGCACGCTGAACCACCGCACGAGCACCGGCGATCCGACGCCCACCCTCACCGCCGCGCGCGAGGAGCTCGTCGGCATCGCGAAGGCGATCGGCGAGACGGGAGCCGGCGTGCTACAGGTCGTCTCCGACTTCATCGACTTCGACGACGAGATCGGCACCCTGCGGGCGATGGCGGAGGTGTCACAGCGTCCCTTGTCGATCTCGGTGGCGCAGGCGCCGCGCAGCCCGCTGCACTATCGCCGCATCCTCGACGCGATCTCCGAGTCGAACGAGGAGGGCCTCGAGGTGCGGGCGCAGGTCGCAACTCGTGCGATCGGCATCCTGCTCGGGTTGCAGGGTTCGGTGAACCCGCTCGCCCGGTCGGCGACGTACAACGCGATGGCCGACTTGCCGCTCGCTGAGCGCGTCGCCCGGCTGTCCGATCCCGACGTGAAGACGACGATCCTCGGCGAGTTCCGCGAGCACCCGATGCGGACGGTCCCGCTCGATCAGGTCTACGAGCTCGGCGAGTCGCCCGAGTACGAGCCCGATCCGTCGATGAGCGTGAAGGCACGAGCGGCCCGGGAAGGTGTCGCTCCCGACGCTCTGCTCTACGACCTCCTCCTCGGTGCGGGCGGCTCGGCGCTGCTGTACGTGCCGATCCTGAACTACGCGGACGGGAACCTCGATGCTGTGCGCGAGATGCTCGCTCATCCCCACACGGTGCCGGGTCTCAGCGACGGTGGCGCGCACGTCGGCACGATCTGTGACGGCAGCTTCCCCACGTCGCTGCTCACGCACTGGGGGCGTGATCGCACGCGCGGCGATCGGTTCGAGGTGCCGTGGCTCGTGAAGCGCCAGACCGCGGACACTGCGGCCGCGGTCGGCCTGCTCGATCGGGGCAGGCTCGCACCCGGCTATCGCGCCGACATCAACGTGATCGACTTCGATCGGCTCGCGCTCGGCGCACCGCAGCTCGTGTTCGACCTGCCCGCAGGGGGCAAGCGCCTCTTGCAGCGGGCCTCGGGCTACGAGCACACCTTCGTCGCCGGCGTCGAGACCTTCACCGGCGGGGAAGCGACTGGCGCGCTTCCCGGCCAGCTCATCCGAGGCGCGCAGCCTTCGCCCACCAACGGGAGCGCACGATGACGTCACTCATGATCTCGGCCGACTCTCATGTCACCGAGCCGCCCAACACCTACCTCGACAACATCGACCCTGCGTACCGCGACCGTGCACCGAAGATGATCGATCACGAGAAGCTCGGCGACGTGTTCGTCATCGACGGCATGTCGAAGCCGATCTCGTTCGCGACCGCCGCGGCTGCGGGCAAGCGCCCAGAGGAGATCAGGTCGTACGGTGCGAAGTTCGACGAGCTCCATCTGGGCGGATGGGATCCGGACGCGCGCATGGCCGATCAGGTCCGGGACGGTGTCGCCGCGGAGATCATCTACCCGACGCTCGGGATGATCCTCTGCAACCACACCGACTTCGACTACAAGCACGCCTGCTTCGAGGCCTACAACCGGTGGATCGCGGAGTACTGCTCCGCCCATCCCGAGCGGTTGCTCGGGCTCGGCCAGACCGCGGTGCGCTCACCCGAGGACGGCATCGCCGACCTCCATGCGATCAAGGCGCTCGGACTCCGTGGCGTGATGCTGCCCGGCGAGCCCGGCGTCGAAGACTACGACTCGCCGATCTACGACGACTTCTGGGAGACGGCGATCGAGCTGCAGCTCCCGCTGTCGTTCCACATCCTCACGATGCGAGCAGAGAAGACGCGCGGCCCGAAGATGGCCGGGTTCCTGAGCATCGTGCGCGGATGTCAGGACGTGATGGCGATGCTCGTGATGGGCGGGGTCTTCGAGCGTCATCCGAACCTCTCGATCGTGTGCGCAGAGGCCGACGCGGGCTGGGTGCCGCACTTCATGTACCGCATGGATCACGCGTACAAGCGGCACCGCTACTGGCTGCCCCCGGGCCAGGAGCTGTCGAAGCTGCCGAGCGAGTACTTCGCCGAGAACGTGTTCGTCACCTTCCAAGACGACTGGACCGCGTTCAAGCACGCCGACGACATGAATTGGCACCATCTGCTGTGGGCGAACGACTTCCCCCACTCCGACTCGACATGGCCGTGGAGCCAGGAGATGCTCGCCGAGCACACCGTGTCGCTCACCAACGAGCAGAAGGACGCGATCCTCGGCACAAACGTCACCGCGCTCTACCACATCGACACCGCGCCGCTCGCCGCCGGCTGAGATTGATGAGTTGGGGTGCGAATGCCGCGCCCGAATCATCAATCTCGGGAGGGGGTTAGGGTCTCGCCGTGCTGCGCGAGCTGGGGATCCGACTCGTCACGCTCGCGATCGGGTTCGCGGTGATGATCGCGATCGTCCCGGGCATCGGGAAGAAGGGCACGGGCACCGTGCTCGTCGCCGCGCTCGTCTACATGGTCCTCAACGCGACCGTCGGATTCGTGCTGAAGCTGCTCACGGCGCCGCTCGCGCTCGTCACGCTGGGCTTGTCGCTGCTGGCCGTGAACGCAGTCGTCCTGGCGATCACGGCGTGGATCGTCGATGGCCTGTCGATCGACAACGTCGGTGCGGCGATCCTCGGCACCCTGTGGCTCACCGCGGTGTCGTTCGTTCTCGAGCTCATCATGCGTCGCATGAACCGCCGCGCCCGCCGCTGACGCTCGCCGGTGGCGTGGCTCGTGCGTGACGGCGAAGTGCTGGCGTCCTTGGAAGTCGCCGCGACCCGCAAGGCCCGCCGAAAGGGCCTGCTCGGCCGGGACGGCATCGACGGCGCGCTGCTGCTCCGACCGGCTCGCTCCGTGCACACGCTCGGCATGCGCTTCGACATCGACGTCGCGTTCCTCGATCGTGATGGCGTCGTGAGGCGAGCAGTGCGCATGCGCCGGCATCGCGTCGGGTGGCCGTGCTGGTCTGCCCGGTCGGTGGTCGAGGCGGAGGCCGGAGCGTTCGCGCGGTGGAGCCTCAGCGTCGGTCAGCGGCTCGAGGTGGTGGAGGTCCGCGAGTGAGCGGTGCGCTCGTGCTCGTTGCGACTCCGATCGGCAACCTCGGCGAGCTGTCGCCACGCGCGGTCGAGGTGCTCGCGTCGGCCGACGTGATCGCCTGCGAGGACACGCGCCGCACCGGTCGGCTGCTCGAGCATGCAGGCGTGGCGAAGCGGCGGCTCCTCGTCGTGAACGATCACACCGAAGCCGCTGCGACGCGCACGGTGCTCGGTGCGCTCGACGACGGCTGCACGGTGGTGGTGGTCACCGACGCGGGGATGCCGGGGATCTCCGATCCGGGAGAGCGGCTCGTCCGCGCCGCCGTGAGCGCCGGCCATCAGGTGTCGGTCGTGGCAGGTCCGTCCGCGGCGATCGCCGCGCTCGTCGTCAGTGGCCTCCCCACCGGTCGCTTCGTGTTCGAGGGCTTTCTGCCGAGGAAGGGATCGGGACGCACCGAACGGCTCGAGGCTCTCGCGTCCGAGCGGCGCACGATCGTGCTGTACGAAGCGCCGCATCGGGTCGTCGCCACGGTCGCCGACCTGACTCGTGTCTTCGGTGCCGATCGCGGCGTCGTGCTCGTGCGCGAGCTGACGAAGCTGCACGAGGAGGTGTGGCGTGGGTCTCTCGGCGAGGCCATGACCCATCTCGCCGAGGTCCCGCCGAGAGGCGAGTACGTGCTCGTGCTCGCCGGCGCGCCCGAAGCCTCGCCGCCCAGCCGCGACGACATCGAATCCGCGTTGCTCGCGCAGCTCGGCGCGGGCGTGGATCGGAAGACGGCGATCGCTGACGTCGCGCGCGCGATGAGCGTGCCGAAGCGCGCCGTGTACGACGTGTCTCTCGGCCTCAGGTCGTGAGGGTCAGCCCAGGACCCGTAGCTCTTCGACCCGGTCCCACACCGCTTGGCTCGCCTTCGATGCCGCGCCGGAGTCGTACGGCGGCTGCGGGTCGTACTCGATGAAGAGCTGCATCACCTGCGCGGTCACCGGGTCCGTGAGCTGCGCGGCCAGCGACAACGCCATGTCGATGCCCGACGACACGCCGGCCGCGGTGATGATCTTCCCGTTCTGGACGACGCGCTGCTCCGTGTACGTCGCGCCGAAGCTCTCCAAGTAATTCTTCGCACCCCAGTGCGTCGTCGCTGTGAGGCCCTCGAGCAGTCCCGCCGCGGCGAGGAGCAGCGAGCCGGTGCACACCGACGTCGTGAACGTCGAGGTCTCGTGCACCTGGCGGATCCATCCGAGGATCGTCTCGTCCTTCACGAGTGGCCGCGTGCCCATGCCGCCCGGCACGACGAGCACCTCGGGATGGGGCACCTCGTCGAGCGTGGCGTCGATGGTGAGCCCGAGCTTTCCGTTGTCGGTGCGCACCTCGCCGCGCTCCGCGCCCACGAAGATCACCTCGTAGCCCGGGAGCCGCTGCAGCACCTCGTAGGGGCCGATGGCGTCGAGGGCGGTGACTCGTGGGAAGAGCAAGAAGGCGATCTGCACCGTTCC
>DATKAS010000309.1:0-13398 GCA_035497855.1 Acidimicrobiales bacterium | reverse complement strand
GCGCCGCGGCCTCCTCCACATCGGTGTGGGCAACCCAGATGTCGGAGCGGTACGCCCGATGCAACGCTCGGGCTCGCTCGAAGTGCACGAGGGCGTCGTCCGTGCGGTCGAGCACGGACGCGAGCTGACCGAGGGATCGCTCGAGTGCCCCGCCCGCGATCTCGCCTCCGCCGGTCGCCATGAGGTGTGCGAATGGGACCATCGCCTCGTACATCGTCTGCGCGAGATCTCGGTCGAGCGTCCGCGCGACGACGTCGGAGAGCGTGGCCATGCCGTATGCCCAGCCGTTGTCGTGCGGCAGCGTCTCTTCGCCGCCGCGGACGATCTCGGTGGTGAGCGCGACCGCTTCGTCACGCCGTCCGGTCTCGAGGCAGGCCAGCGCCAGGACACACCGGAACAGCCGGTATCCCGGATAGAGCACGCCCGCCTCGACGAGATCGTCCTCGAGCTCGCCGAGCCGGCCCTGCTCACGACGCAGCGCGGCGAGCGCGAGGAGATGTGCGGCACCTGCATCCCAGGACTGGGCCTTCTGTCCCTCGGTGTAGGTGCGCTCGGCGTTCGCCTCGGCCTCTTCGAGCCTGCCTTCGAGCAGCAGCACCGACGTCCGCATCAAGCCCGCGTACCAGAGGTGTGAGGGCTGCCGCAGCTCGACAGCGGTGGCCGCGTAGTCCTCGAACGCGGGGCGCACCATGTCGGGAGGACCGGTGGCGAAGATGCTCTGCGCCCGGTTGAGCCGAGCCGCTGCCACGTGCTCCTGATCTCCGGCCTCGGCGGCGAGCGCGATCGCTTGCTCCGCGAGCGTCCGCATCTCGAATGCGCCGCGAGGCCCCCAGATCGACATCGCTCGCGAGATCAGCGCGTACGCGGAGGTCGCGGGATCTCCGATGCGTGCCGCGGTCTCCACCGCTTCGAGGCTCAGCTCGTCACGCGGCCGCATGTCCCAGTCGTCACGACGTGCGCCGGCGAGTCGGGCGAGAAGGCGCACGCGTAGCGCGCTGTCCCCAGCCGGCAACGCGGCAAGGGCTTCGTGCAGGAGCGGGATGATCTTCGTGTCGGAGCCCGCCCGCATCCACACGAACCGGCCGCTGTAGCCGATCGCAGAGCGAGCGAAAGCTTCGACGTCATGTAGCTGGCGCGCGAGGTCCGCTGCCTCGAGGAAGGTCGCCTTCGCGACGTCGGTGTCGCCGGCCCGGCTCTGCGCGTCGCCGAGCGCGAGGAGGAGCTCGATGCGCGTCGCGTCGTCGGGAGCACCGCTCAGTGCCTGGAGCGCCATCTCGTAAAGCCGCGCGCCCTCCTCGTAGGCGAGCTGCTGCACGGCCCGCTCACCAGCGAGACGTGCGTAGTCGACGGCGCGATCGACCGGGCCCACGGGCAAGCTCGCGCACGAGTGCCGCGCGAGCTCGGTGAGCCGGGGACCGAGGTCTCCACCCCGAAGGGCCTCGAGCGCCCGCCCCGCCTCGTCGTGCAGGCGACGGCGGCGCAACGACGGGATCTCCTGGTACAGCGCCTCGGACATGACGGCATGCCCGAACCGCAGATGCCCGACGCGGCCCGGGCTGTCGACGATCACCGAGGCTGAGGCGGCCTCGTCGAGCGCGGCCACGATGTCGAGAGCAGGACCTGCGAGCTCACGGAGCACGTCGAGGGGAAAGTCGCGGCCGAGCACCGCTGCGAGCTCGAGGACGCGCTGGCAGGCCGGTGACAGCTGGGCGAGCCGCCGTAGCACCGTCTCGCGCACGTCTCGCGGGATCGGGAGGCGGTCAGAGTCGACGCTCGTGTCGAAGCGCCCCTCCATCACGAGCAGGCGCGCCGCCTCGCCGACGTAGAGCGGGTTGCCGTCGGTGAGCTCCCGGACGCGGGTGACGAGCCGCGCCGATGGCCCCGTTCCGGTCGCAGCACCGATGACCAGCGCGACGCCGGCCTCGTCGAGCCCCGCGAGCCGCAGCCGCGTCGTGGTGCGTTCGCGCACGAGCTGCGCGAGCACCTCGGTGAAGCCGTCGGACATCGCGACCGCATCGGCATCTCGGTAGGTCGCCACGACGACGAGGCCCATGCTCCCGACCTGCCCGGCCAAGAACTGCAGCAGGAGCAGCGACGAGGGATCGGCCACGTGGACGTCGTCGATCACCGCGACCATCGGTGCGTCAGCCGTCGAGAGGCGGCACAACCGCACGACCGCGTCGTAGAGCCGGAAGCGCGCGGTGTCGGGGGCGAGCCGTGTGTCGGGACGTTCATCGGCGAGCACCGGCACGATCTGGCCGAGGTCGTCGGCGCTCGCGCCGAGCGACGCGCGCAGTGCATCGACACCGAGGTGGTCGACGAGGCTCGTGAGCACCTCCGCCCACGGCCAGTACGCCGGCGCGCCACCGGCTTCCCAGCATCTTCCCCACCCGACCTGCGCGCCGGCGGCACGCGCTCGCGTGGTCAGCTCGGAGGCGAGCCGTGACTTCCCGATCCCCGGCTCACCACTGACGAGGAACAGCCTGCCCTCACCCAGCCAGGCGCGCGATAGGCCCTCGTCGAGTGCTGCGCTCTCCGCGTCCCGCCCCACGAAGGGATCGGCCACCACGGCCGCGATTGTGCGTCAGGAAGGCAGCGAAGACACGAGATGTTGTGCACCGGCCTTCAGCGCCGCGACCGCGGGAGTCGACGGAAAGACGTCGAGCGCGGTGATCGCCTCATCGACCTGGGCCCGGGCGGCGGCGCCGGCCCCGGGGATCCCCCCGTTCGAGCGGACGATGCCGAGCGCCTTCTCGAGCTCGACGCCCTCGATCGGACGACCGAGGAGGTCGCGCAGCTCGCCGCTCGCGACGCTGTCGTGGGAGAGCGTCAGGAGCACCGGCAGCGTGTAGACGCCTTCGTACAGGTCGTGGCCGGTCGGCTTGCCGAGCTCGGCTTCGCTCGCGGTGAGGTCGAGGATGTCGTCGACGATCTGGAACGCCGTGCCGAGGCGCAGGCCGTAGGTCGTCGCCGCATCGACCAGCGGGCGGTCGTGGCCCGCGACGAGGGCGCCGATCCGCGCCGCGGTGGCGAACAGCGCAGACGTCTTTCCCTCGACGGAGGCGTAGTAGTCCGCCTCGGTGCGGTCGACCTCGAACGCGCTCTGGAGCTCGCCGATCTCGCCCTCACAGAGCCGGCCGATCGTGGCTGCGAGGAGCCCGGCGACTTCGGTGCCCAGGCTCGCCGCGATCTCGGACGCCTTCGCGAGGAGGAAGTCGCCCGCGAGGATCGCCCGGAGGTTGCCCCACCGCGCGTTCACGCTCTCGACGGTGCGACGCGTCGCGGCTTCGTCGATCACGTCGTCGTGGTACAGCGAGCCGAGGTGCACGAGCTCGACCGATGTCGCGCCCATCACCACATCCTGAGACGCCTCGACGTTGCCTGCTGACACCGCGGCAGCAACCGCGATCGCGAGTGCGGGACGCAGCCGCTTGCCTCCCGCGAGGATCAGGTGGCTTGCAACCTCGGTGAGGAACGCGTCGTCGGTGACGACCGACGAGCGCAGCGCTTGCTCCACGCGACCCAGGTCAGCGCCCATGGAGGGCAGCGTGAGCAGGGGGCTGGCCACCCAGCCACGCTACGCCAGGGATTTCTTACACAGGAAACCGAGACGGATCCGAGGCGAGCGACCTCCATCCGAGACGCTCGCAGCCGACGAAGAAGGGGCACCGAGTGACGTAGCCGGCCGTGTCTTCCACAGCCCCCCCGATAGACTCGGCCTACGTTCCACCGCTGCCCGAAAGGCGGTTTCCTTGTTCGAGCGCTTCACAGACCGGGCCCGCCGAGTCGTCGTCTTGGCACAGGAGGAAGCACGCCTCCTGAACCACAACTACATCGGCACCGAGCACATCCTCCTGGGCCTCATCCACGAGGGTGAGGGCGTCGCCGCGAAGGCACTCGAGTCGCTCGGCATCTCGCTCGAAGCAGTCCGCAGCCAAGTCGAAGAGATCATCGGGCAGGGTGGTCAGTCACCGTCGGGACACATCCCCTTCACGCCGCGTGCGAAGAAGGTCCTCGAGCTGTCGCTGCGTGAGGCGCTGCAGCTCGGACACAACTACATCGGCACCGAGCACATCCTCCTCGGCCTGATCCGCGAAGGCGAAGGCGTCGCCGCACAGGTGCTCGTGAAGCTCGGCGCAGACCTGTCCCGCGTGCGCCAGCAGGTCATCCAGCTGCTGTCCGGCTACCAGGGCCCGGCGGGGGGTAAGGAACCTGCGGGCGGTTCTGGCTCGAGCAGCCAGAGTGAGCCCGCCCAGGGCGGCTCCCTTGTGCTCGACCAGTTCGGACGCAACCTCACACAGCTCGCTCGGGAGAAGAAGCTCGACCCGGTCATCGGTCGGCATCGCGAGATCGAGCGGGTCATGCAGGTCCTGTCCCGGCGGACCAAGAACAACCCGGTGCTCATCGGCGAGCCCGGCGTCGGCAAGACGGCGGTCGTCGAGGGCCTCAGCCAGAAGATCGTGATCAACGACGTCCCCGACACGCTGAAGGGCAAGCAGCTCTACACGCTCGACCTCGGCGCGCTGGTCGCGGGCTCCCGCTACCGCGGCGACTTCGAGGAGCGCCTCAAGAAGGTGCTCAAGGAGATCCGCACGCGCGGCGACATCATCCTTTTCATCGACGAGCTCCACACGCTCGTGGGCGCGGGTGCTGCAGAGGGCGCGATCGATGCCGCGTCGATCCTCAAGCCGATGCTCGCTCGAGGTGAGCTGCAGACGATCGGCGCGACGACGCTCGACGAGTACCGCAAGCACCTCGAGAAGGACGCTGCGCTCGAGCGCCGCTTCCAGCCGATCAAGGTCGAGGAGCCGACGGTCGCGCACACGATCGAGATCCTGAAGGGCCTGCGTGATCGCTACGAGGCCCACCATCGCGTCACGATCACCGACCAGGCGCTCGTGGCCGCGGCGAACCTCGCCGACCGCTACATCTCCGACCGCCACCTCCCCGACAAGGCGATCGACCTCATCGACGAAGCGGGCTCGCGCCTGCGCATCAAGCGCATGGAGACGCCGCCCGACTTCAAGGAGCTCGAGAACAAGATCGCGCAGGTCGTGCAGGCGAAGAAGGACGCTGTCGAGGCGCAGCGCTTCGAAGAGGCCGGCCGTCTTCGCGATCAGGAGAAGGCGCTCCTCGAGGAGAAGGCGAACAAGGAAGCCGAGCTGAAGGACCGCGGCGTCGACCTGTTCGACGAGGTCGACGAGGAGTCGATCGCCGAAGTGCTCTCGATCTGGACGGGCATCCCCGTCTACAAGCTCACCGAGGAAGAGACGGCGAAGCTGCTGCGCATGGAGGACGAGCTGCACAAGCGGGTCGTCGGCCAGGAAGACGCGATCCGTGCGGTGTCGCAAGCGATCCGTCGCACGCGAGCCGGTCTGAAGGACCCGAAGCGCCCGAGCGGCTCGTTCATCTTCTTGGGCCCGTCGGGTGTCGGCAAGACCGAGCTCGCGAAGACGCTCGCCGAGTTCCTCTTCGGCGACGACGACGCACTCATCCAGCTCGACATGTCCGAGTACATGGAGAAGCACACTGTCTCTCGTCTGGTCGGCTCGCCTCCGGGCTACGTCGGCTACGAAGAGGGCGGCCAGCTGACCGAGGCCGTGCGGCGCAAGCCGTTCTCGGTCGTGCTCTTCGACGAGATCGAGAAGGCCCACCCCGACGTGTTCAACACGCTCCTCCAGATCTTGGAGGAAGGCCGGCTCACCGACAGCCAGGGTCGCAGCGTCGACTTCCGCAACACCGTGCTCATCATGACGTCGAACCTCGGCACGCAAGACCTCCGCAAGGCCAACCTCGGCTTCGCGAAGGCCGACGAGGCGATCACGTACGAGCGCATGAAGGAGAAGGTCAACGACGCGCTGAAGCAGCACTTCCGGCCCGAGTTCCTGAACCGCATCGACGAGACGATCGTGTTCCACGAGCTCACGCGCGACGAGGTCACCCAGATCGTCGACCTGATGATCAAGCGGGTGGTCACGCAGCTCGAGAGCCAGGGCCTCGGGCTCGAGCTCACGCCTGCCGCGAAGCTGTTCCTCGCCGAACGGGGCTACGACCCCACCCTGGGCGCCCGGCCCCTGCGCCGCGCGATCCAGCGCCAAGTCGAGGACCCGCTCTCCGAGCGCATCCTGCACAAGGAGTTCCGGGCCGGCGAGATCATCATCGTCGACGCCGAGGACGACCCCGACCGCCCGAACGAGAAGCACGTCGTGTTCAGGGCGATCGAGGGCTTCGAGCCTCCGCCGATGGAGCTCGCCGGCGCAACTGACGGCGGCGAGTAGCCACTGCCTGCGTGCCGGGCGGTCGACCCGGCAGACTGACATTCCATGACCACCGCGGATCCAGGCTTCGACGCGGCAATCGAGCGCGTCGCCGAGACCGCGCCGCTCTCGTCTCTGGTCGGCCGGGTCGCGAAGCTGCCGTCCTCCGCCGGCCGCGCGATGTCGGACCTGGGCGATCGCGTCGTCGAGCGCGTGATGGCCACCCCGCACCACGTCGAGTCGGGCCGTGACGCGCTGGAGCTCCTGAACGAGGTCAGCGATGGCACCGCAGCGCTGCAGGGTCTCCTCGCGACCGGTTTCGTCACGCTCGGCACTCGGCTCATCCGGCTCGGTCGGTGGAGCAAGTTCCCGACGGTGGCAGTGCTCACCGGCACCGCAGCGGTCGCATCGTCGGTGCGCGGCGGCGTCGGCGAGCTGCAGGTGGTCGGGTCGTACCTCGCGTCCAGGCTCGACGAGTCGGGCATCAAGACCGATCCCGAGTTCCTCCGCCGGCTGACGCTCGAGGTGTACCTCAACCCGGGCCGGGTGCCCGACCTTTCGCATCCCGACGACCTCGGAGCGAGCCGGCTGCTCGCGTACTGGCTGCGGCACTCCGGCGCGATCCCGATCGTGTCGCGTGCGCGCAACGAGCGGCATCGCCGCGCCTGGATCGACGCCGTCGATCGACTCGATCTGTCGGCTCTCTGGGCCGAGTGGCTGGCACAGCCCCGCGCCGAAGGCTGACCGGCACCCCTCCCGTGCGCTTCGCTTGGCGCCTCTGCGGGGCGCTGGCCTTCCTGCTGGTGCTCGCGGGTTGTCGGATGGACGTCAACGTGGGCGTGAACGTGAAGGAGGACGGCAGCGGCACCGTCACGGTCGCCGTCGGTGCTGACGACGACCTGCTGTCGCGGGTCCCGGGCGCGACCGATCGCCTCCACCTCGACGACCTGAAGACGGCGGGCTGGTCGGTGACCGGACCCGCGAAGGAAGCCGATGGCATGACATGGGTCCACCTGTCGCACCCGTTCGGCAACCCGACCGAGATGAAGGAGCTCCTGTCGGAGATCAACGGGCCGGGCGGCCCGCTGCACGACATCGCGCTCACGACCCGCGACGAGTGGGACAAGACGACGTGGACGCTCGCGGGCACCGCGTCCCTCGCCGGCGGGGTCGACTCGTTCGTCGACCCTGATCTCGCCACTGCGTTCGGCAGCTCCAAGCCGCTCGACCAGCTGATCGCCGAGAGCGGCGTGCCGCTCGACGAGGCGTTGAACTTCACGGTCGTCGTGCAGATGCCGAACCGGACCGCTGCGCAGGTCACCCACGTGCCCGTGGACGGCACTGCCGTCACGATCAGGGCGTACTCGGAGAAGGTCGACCAGAGTGCCCGGCTCGCCGCGATCGTGGCCGGCGTGTGCGGCGCGCTGCTCGCTGGCTGGCTGGCCTACTGGGGGACGCGTGCGGCGTTGCGGGTCGGCCGCCGCCGAGACGCCTTCACTGGCACCTGATCGATCGGAAACATCGCAGAAACGTCCGGGGCTTACCGTCGGCCCCATGAGCTACCGAGCCCGATTGCGAGTGGAGCTCCCGGATCGTCCCGGCGCGCTGAGCCGGGTCGCGGGGATCATCGGCGACTGCGGTGGCAACGTCGTGAGCGTCGACGTGCAAGAGGTGGAGGGAGCCGTCGCGGTCGACGAGCTGGTCGTCGACCTGCCCGACGACGTCGACGGCGAGCTGCTGCGGGAGCGGCTCGACGCCGACCGAGCCGGGGTGCTTCTGTCGATCCACGGCGCGCGTCCGTACAGCGACATGGTGCTGCGGGCGATGCAGTGGACGGAAGCCTTGCTCGACTCCGGCCCGGACGAGCGCAGCGACATGCTCGCGAGCGCGCTCGCGGACCTTTGCTCGGCTTCGGGCGCCTGGGTTGCGGACTCGGTGAGCGAGGCGCGCCAGTTCGAGGCGGGACGCTTCGCGCTCGAGCGCGGCGCCCCGGTCGCGCATCGCACCGACGCGATCCCGACCGGTGTCGCGCCCGACCTCACCGACGGCGCGTGGCTGCTCGCCGTTCCCGATCACGAGACCGATCCGTCGCGGGTCGCGTTCCTCGCACGGCCATTGCGACTCCGCTTCACCGCGACAGAGATCGCTCGCGTGGTCGCGCTGCTGCGCACCTGCCGGGTGCTCGACAACCCGCGCGAGCCCTCGATCGGCTACCTCACCGAGGTCTGAGCTCTCCTCGTCGCCGTCGTTCGCTGCGCCGCCGATATTTCGGTTGTCTGCGCCGGCCTGATCTGTTCACCTGAGCTCATGAGTCGAGCGTCCGCGTCCATCCAGAAGGGAGCTGCCCAGCGAGAGGACCGAACGCTTGCACACGTTGAACTTGGGGATCCTGGCGCATGTAGACGCCGGTAAGACCACCCTCACCGAGCGCCTGCTGTACGAGGCGGGGGCGATCGACGCGATCGGAAGCGTCGACGAGGGAAGCACGCAGACCGACACGCTGGCGCTCGAACGTCAGCGGGGCATCACGATCCGCGCAGCCGTCGTCGCGTTCACGATCGGGGACCTGACGGTCAACATCATCGACACCCCCGGTCACCCGGACTTCATCGCGGAGGTCGAGCGATCCCTCGCCGTGCTCGACGCGGCAGTGCTCGTGCTCTCCGCAGTGGAAGGGGTCCAGGCGCAGACCGTCGTGCTGATGCGAGCACTGCAGCGGCTCGAGGTGCCGACGCTGCTCTTCGTCAACAAGGTCGACCGCGCGGGAGCTGACCCCGAGCGAGTGATCAGTGCAATCCGTGATCGCCTCACTCGCGACGCGTTCGAGCCGAGTGACTTCGGACCCGACCTCACCAGCGACCTCGTGAACGAGACCGCGTCGGCACGAGCGCATCCGGTGTACGTCGGATCGGCGATCACCGGAGCGGGCATCGCTGCGCTGATGACCGGGATCGCGACGTTCCTTCCGAACGCCGGCCGGGACGAGGACGCACCCGCGTCCGCAGCGGTCTTCAAGATCGAACGGAGCGCGAGGGGCGAGAAGATCGCGTACGTGCGGGTGTTCTCGGGAGCGCTGCGCGTCCGCGACCACCTGCGCCTGGGAGACGGGCGTGACGGCACGATCACCGCGCTCGCGGTCTTCGAGCACGGCGCCGCGACGCAGCGCCCGGTTGTGGCGGCCGGCCAGATCGCACGGTTGTCGGGACTTCGGGACGTGCAGGTCGGCGACACGATCGGCGACATCGCACGCCGCGTGACGCGCGCGGGGTTCGCGCCACCGACGATGCAAGCGGCTGTCGCACCGCGAGATCCTGCGCGACGAGCGGAGCTGCACGTCGCCCTCACTCGGCTCGCCGAGCAGGACCCGCTCATCGACCTCCGCCAGGACGACGCGCACGGGGAGGCTCACATCTCCTTCTACGGCGAGGTCCAAAAGGAGGTCATCGCCCAGACCGTCGCGGCCGACCACGACATCGAGATCGTCTTCAGCGACACCACCACGATCTGCATCGAGCGGCTCGTCGGCGTCGGCCGAGCGGTCCTGCGGCTCGGCGATCCCGCGAACCGCTACCTCGCGACTGTCGGGCTTCGCGTCGAGCCCGGTGAGGTGGACTGCGGCACCACGCTCGATCTCGACGTCGACCTGGTGACGATCCCGCTGTACATCTACAAGACGGTCGAAGCGTTCAGGGAGTCGATGTGCGACTACGCGCGCGCCGAGCTACGACGTGGGCTCTCCGGATGGGTGGTGCCCGACAGTCGGATCACGATGACTGACTGCGGGTACGACTCACCCTCCTCGACGGCCCGCGACTTCCGCAAGCTCACGAGCGTCGTGCTGCGCTCGGCGTTGCAGGTAGCCGGCACCGTGGTCTGCGAGCCGATCGATCGCTTCCGTCTCGACGCGCCCGCAGACAGCCTCGCGGGAGTCCTGCAGCTGCTCGCACGGTTGCGCGCAGTTCCCGATCCTCCCGAGATCGAGGGCCGGTGGTTGCGCCTCGAGGGGAGGGTCCCGACAGCAGAGGTGCAACGGCTCCGCCAACGCCTCCCCGGGATGACACACGGCGAAGGTGTGCTCGAAGTCGAGTTCGATCGGTACGAACCTCGATGACGCACATGCGGATGCATCCCGACGAGCTCGACCTCGACGACGAGGTGGTGCGACGGCTCCTCCGCGAGCAGCACCCGCAGTGGGCGGATCTCCCCATCGAACGCGTCGTCTCGTCGGGCACCGACAACGCGATGTTCCGGCTCGGTGACTCGATGGTCGCGCGGCTGCCGAGGGTCGAGCGCGCCGTGCCCAGGCTCGAGACCGAGCTGGCGTGGCTGCCGGCGCTCGCACCACATCTCCCGATCGCGACACCCCAACCGCTCGCGACGGGCACGCCGAACGATGTCTTCCCGTGGACCTGGGCCGTGCTCTCGTGGATCGACGGGGTGAACGCGTTCGACGCCGCGATCCCCGACCTGTCCCAGGCGGTGCACGACGTCGCCGCGGTGATGCGAGCGCTCTGGCAGATCGACCCGAGCGATGGTCCCCGGGCGCGAGAAGGGCGGCGCGGCACCCCACTCGCCACGACCGAAGCCCAGACGCGGCGAGCCATCGAGCAGTCGCAGGGCCTCGTCGACACTCGGATGGTGCTCTCGGCGTGGGAGGAGGCGCTGCGCGCGCCCGAGTGGAACCGCGACCCGGTGTGGTTCCACGGCGACATCGCCCGAGGCAACCTGCTCGTCCGCGACGGCCGCATCGCTGCCCTCATCGACTTCGGCAGCATCGCGGTCGGTGACCCCGCGTGCGATCTCGTGATCGCGTGGGACCTGTTCGACGCCGAGACACGCCCCGTGCTGCGCGCTGCGCTCGACGTCGACGACGCGACGTGGGATCGGGGGCGAGGGTGGGCGCTCTGCACTGCGATGTGGGCACTGCCCTACTACCTCCACACGAACCCCCCGATGGTCCGCCAAGCCCGCTCCAAGATCGCCCAGGTGCTCGCGGACATGCGCTGAGCAGGGAAAACAGCCCGGATCCCCCGGGAATGTCACACCCCCTCGTCATGATGGCGCCATGACCGCACTCGTCCTGGCCGTCGCTCTGGCGGCCACCGCCGCCCTCGTCGTGGGGGCCATCGCACTGATGGCACTCCTGCGACGCACGGCCGCGCCCACCGCCGAGCAGTCCCGCCAGCTGCTCGACGAGGCGCGGTCGCAGGCGGCGTCCGAGCGCGACGCGGCGATCCGTGCCGCGCTCGAGCAGTCAGCGGTGCTCAACCGCGAGACGTTGGGTGCGCAGGCGGCAGCGTCACAGGCCGACCTCGCTGCCAAGGAGGCGCTCATCGAGAGCCGCCTCGAGCAAGTGCAAGAAGACGTCGGCACGCAGCTCGCCCGGGTCGAATCACAGCTCGCCGACCTGAGCCGCACGAGCGCCGTCTCGTTGGGCCGCGTGAGCGAACAGCTCGAGCTCCACGCCGCGAGCACGCGATCGCTCGCGGACACCACCCAGGGCCTGCGCGAGGCGCTCGCCAGCAGCAAGGCGCGCGGCCAGTGGGGCGAGCGCATGGCCGAAGACGTGCTGCGGCTCGCTGGGTTCATCGAGCACGTCAACTACGAGAGGCAGACCGCCGTGGAAGGTGGGCGGTCGATCCCCGACTTCACGTTCAAGCTGCCGAAGGGTCACGTCCTCTACATGGACGTCAAGTTCCCGCTCGCGGCGTACCTCCGCTTCCTCAACGCGACGACGGACGAGGAGAGGTCGCGAGAGCGCACACAGTTCCTCCGCGACGTGCGGCTGAAGGTGAAGGACCTCGCCCGGCGCGACTACCTCGATCCGTCACGGGTCGTGTGCGACCAGCTCTTGCTGTTCATCCCGAACGAGACCGTGAGCGCGTTCATCTTCGAGAGCGACCCGACGGTCATCGACGACGCGCTGCACGACAAGATCGTGTTCTGCTCTCCGCTCACGCTGTTCGCCATGCTCGGCGTGATCCGCCAGGCGTTCGACACCGTCATGATCGAGCAGACGTCCGACGAAGTGCTCCGGCTCGTGGGTGCGCTCCGCTCGCAGTTCGACAAGTACACCGAAGCGGTCGACAAGCTCGGCAAGCGCCTGGACTCGGTGCAGGCCGCCTTCGACGATCTCAACGGCACGCGTCGCCGCGCCCTGGAGCGCCCCCTCGCGAAGGCCGACGAGCTGCGCCGCGAGCGCGGGCTCGCGATCGCACCCGACCTCGCGGCGGGCGCCGACATCTACGACCTCCACGAAGAGCTCGGCGCGTAGTCGCGCCACGGCTCAGTGGGGATGAGGGTGGGAGTGGTCGTGTCCCTGCCGCTGCTCCAGCCAACGGCGAAACCCCGCGGCATTCGAGTGCACGCCGTTCAAGGTCTCGAGCTTCTCTCGATGCACCGGGTCGGTGCCGGCGAGCGAGCCGCTGAACGCCGCGTCGAGGGCCGCCGCGATGTCCCGCCCTTCCCGGAACGCGGCCTCGGCGACCTCGGCCCACTGCCGCAAGATCCCCTCGGCCTCCCGCAGCGTGTCGATGGGGTTCGGCACGAGGCCGTAGTGGGCGAGGGCGACCTCGGCGGGGTTGCGATCCACGAACTTGTGCAACGACGTGATCGCGAGATCGAGATCGAAGTCAGGCGGCGGCGTCGCCGGGCGCAGCACGCCACTGTCGGGAAGCCGCACCCCCACCGCGTCGCCGACGAACAAGATGCCGCTCAACGAGTCGTGCAGCGCGAGGTGGTGCTTCGCGTGACCGGGCGAGTCGACGGTGGTGAGCACCCGGTTCGGGCCGACTCGCACCTCCTCGCCGTCGTCGAGCACGTGGATGCGCTCCGGCGCGGTGGGCTCGAGCCGGCCGTACAGCGAGTCGAGCAGTGGCCCGTACACCATCCCGGCGGAGCGCACGAGCCGCTCGGGGTCGACGAGATGGCGCGCGCCCTTCTCGTGCACGTACACGGTCGCCTTGGGAAACGCCTTCGCGACATCGCCCACCCCACCGGCGTGGTCGAGGTGGATGTGGGTGACCGCCACCCCGGCGAGATCGTCCGGCCCCATGCCGAGATCGTCGAGCGCGGCGAGCAGCACGGCGATCGAGCTCTGGCTGCCGGTCTCGACGAGCACCGGTGCGTCCCCCTCCACCAG
>DATKAS010000308.1:0-4165 GCA_035497855.1 Acidimicrobiales bacterium | reverse complement strand
GCGCGGCGCCTGCTCGAGCGGCACGACGCGAACCTGCGCGGTGTCGTGCTGAACGATCACGTCGACTCGCCGCAGTCGGATTACGGGGACTACTACCGGGTTCCGCGTCGCTCGCTGCGCCAGCTGGTGCGCCGCGGCACGACGGCGATCGACGACGGCACCACCTACGAGCTGCCCGACGGGCACTAGGAGCAGAGCGAGCGAGATGGCGGAGGGATTCCTGAACTTGCTGCGTGGACGCCTTCCGGCGTACACGCGCAAAGCGCGCCATCTCGATCTCTTGCTCCGCTATGGAACGCCCCGCAAGGTCGCGAACATCGCCCGCGCCGAGCGCGCGAAGATGCGCGGCGACGTCGTGCTGAAGTCGCGGCCGTACATCTACACCGTCGACATCGGCAACATCTGCAACCTGCGGTGCCCGCTCTGCCCGACCGGCAAGCACGAGCTCGAACGGCCGCAGGGCTTCATGAGCTTCGCCGACTTCGAGCGCGTCGTCGCGATGATCGCGCCGTGGGCGGTCGAGGTCGTGCTGCACAACTGGGGCGAGCCGTTCCTCCACCCGAACTTCCTCGAGATCGTGCGGACGGTGAAGGCGGCCCGCATCGGCACGGCGACGTCGAGCAACATGAACCTCGTCCACAAGGACGCGAGCTACCTCGGCCAGGTCGTCGACAGCGGGCTCGACCACCTCGTGCTCTCGATCGACGGCACGACGCAGGAGGTCTACGAGCGCTACCGCCGCGGCGGGAACCTCGAGCACGTCCTCGCGAACGTGAAGGAGCTCTGCGCGTACAAGAAGCAGACGGGCTCGCGCACGCCGGTCGTCGAGTGGCAGTTCCTCGTGATGAAGCACAACGAGCACCAGATCGAGGACGCGCGCCGACTCGCCGCCGAGATCGGCGTCGACGCGATCCGCTTCACGGGCGCGGGCCTCCCCTTCGACGATCTCGACGACGTCGAGCTCGGCGAGCAGTGGCTCTCGACGCTGCCCGAGTTCCGCGGCTACGAGCCGAAGGTGATGCGGGACCGCGGCTACCTCTACGCGGAGAAGTGCTTCTACCTCTACCGCGCGATGACGGTGAACCCGCGCGGCGAGGTCGCGCCGTGCTGCGCGATCTCCCACCGGAAGTGGGACTTCGGCAATCTGCTCGACGACGGCCTCGACGCGATCTGGAACAACGATTCCTACCGCTCCGCGCGCGCCCTCTTCGCGTCGACCGGGGCGCCGCAGCCCGTCCACACCGTTTGCCACGTGTGCCCGCTCTTCAAGTACGAGCAGCCGCGGCGGGAGAGCTTCGATGCAGCGGCTGGGTGACGGCGCGCGCCTCCACGCGGCGGCGCCGTCGATGGGCGCGGCCGCGCACGCGGCGAGCGCGGAGCCCGAGCCCGCGATCGTCACACCGCCGCGCGGGCGACTCGCCCACGCGTTCATCCGCACGATCGACGTCGCGGTCGCGAGCGCGGTCCTCGTCGCGACGGCGCCGCTGCTCATCGCGATCGCGATCCTGATCAAGCGCGACTCGCCCGGCCCCGTGCTGTTCCGCCACGTGCGGATCGGCGCGAACTCGCGGCGCCGCGACGTCCCGTACCGCGGCCCGCACCGCCGCGCGAAGGACCTCTACGGCAAGCCGTTCGCCCTCTACAAGTTCCGCACGATGTACGCGGACGCGCGCGAGCGCTTCCCCGAGCTCTACGAGTACCGCTACGACCCGCACGAGCTTCATTCGATGCCGATCAAGGTGCTCGTCAGCACCAAGAATCCGGCGTCCGGTCCCGGTGTACAGCCCGCGGCCGGCCTGCTCGACGATCCGCGGCTCACGCGCGTCGGGCGGTGGCTGCGGCGCTCGAGCCTCGACGAGCTCCCGAACTTCCTGAACGTGCTGCGCGGCGACATGCATCTCGTCGGACCGCGCCCCGACATCTACGAGAACATCCGGTACTACGAGCGCCGACACCTCGCGAAGCTCGAGGTGCGGCCCGGTGTCACCGGCCTCGCCCAGGTTCAAGGGCGCGGAAATCTCTCCTTCCACGAGACCAACGAGTGGGATCTGGAGTACGTGCAGAAACGGTCTGTGTGGCTGGATCTGAGGATCCTGGCGAAGACGCTGTGGGTATCGGTGCGGGGAGACGGCGCTTTCTAGGTGCCGACGAAGCGCCCTCGAGTGGGCGAACAGGGAGACGGCAGCAATGCGAGCACAATTCATCTGGCCGAACTTCGACTGTCCGTTGGGGTTGTCCATGGGACAGGCGTATCTGTCGGGCGCCCTGCGCGCAGCGGGACACGACACCAACATCCTCCACATCAGCGAGTGGCTCGACTACCCGTTCCACATCGAGCGCGCGGTCTCGGACGTGAAGGACTACGGGCCCGACCTCATCGTGATGTCGACGGGCGCGAATCACTATCCCGAGACGAAGCAGCTGCTCCAGGCGATGAAGGACTCGATGCCCCACACGCCGATCATCCTGGGTGGCATCCACGCGACGCTCAACACGGCGACGGTGATGAAGGAGGCGCCCTTCATCGACTTCGTCGGTGTCGGCGAAGGCGACGACCAGATCATCGACCTGGCCACCGCGCTCACCACGGGCGGCGACACCACGAACATCCCGAACCTGTGGTGCCGCGTGGACGGCAAGATCAAGTCGAACGCGCCCCGGCCCCTGAAGGACCTGTCCAAGGGCATCCCGTGGATGGACGTCGACAACTGGCCGCAGTTCAAGCGCATCACCGACAACCGCCGCGGCTGGGTCAACGTGTACTTCAACCGCGGCTGCCCGTACCGCTGCACCTACTGCCACAACAACGGCGTGGCGAAGGTGCTGCAGAACGGCTTCCAGACCGAGAACTCGGGCAACGCGGCGCTCGGCTACCTGCGGCTGCGCTCGATCGACGACATGATCGCCGAGCTGCGGTCGATCCTCTCCAAGTACGACTTCGTGAAGGCGTTCTCGTTCAACGACGACACCTTCACGATGAACCAGCCGTACATGAAGGAGTTCCTGGCCCGTTACAAGCACGAGGTCGGCATCCCGTTCGTGTGCAACACGACCGTGCTCGACGTCGACCGCGAGATGCTCGAGGTGATGAAGGACTCGGGCTGCGACCTGGTCCGCTTCGGCGTCGAGACGTCGACCACGCGCATCAAGCGCAAGGTCCTGAAGCGCGACTTCTCGAACAAGAAGACCGAGCAGGTCTTCAAGTGGTGCCACGAGATCGGGCTGCGCTCGTTCGCGTTCAACATCCTGGCGAACCCCGGCGAGAGCCTCGAGGAGATGCGCGACACCATGCGCCTCAACTCGAAGCTCATGCCCAACGGGCTCAAGATGTCGCTCGGCTACCCGTTCCCGGGCACCGAGTACCACGACATCGCCAAGGAAATGGACCTGATCGACGAGACCAAGCACTTCCACAACTTCCTGCACGACACGAAGCTCAAGTGGAGCGACGACGAGCGCCTGTGGATCGACAAGGTCCGCTGCGTGTACTGGTGGTGGATGAACGTCTACCTCGAGAACGAGGCGTCGCCGATGTTCCGCGAGCTCGTCGCGATGGTGGAGGCGTTCAACGAGGACGAGTGGCTCGATCCGGAGATGGAGCGCCGCATGTGGGAGCTCGACGACGCGCTCAGCAACGTCCTCAAGATGAAGGAGATCACGCACTACACGATCCCCTTCAAGGACCGCCCGGAGATCTCGATCCTCTACAAGGGGAGCGACTTCGCCATGAATCGAGACCTGCTCGACGAGCACTAGGAGCGCGTTCGCGCCGGGAGAGGGAAGGACCGCATGCCTCGCTACAAGACCGTGCCGCACGACGGCGCCGGGCCGTTCAAGGACAAGGGCGTCGGCGACGGCCCCGAGCTCGAGTCGATCGAGACGACCTACGCCGACGACGGCGAGGAGATCTTCTTCACGTCGGGCTACAGCGCGCGCGAGATCGCGCAGCGCCACCACGCCGAGCACGGCGGCACGATCTGGGTGAACTCGGTGTCGCGCAAGATCATCCGCAAGGACTACCAGTTCGCGACCAACGCTCCCGTCTACTTCGCGATCCACAAGGCGCCCGTCTACACGCTGATCCAGCGCGAGGGGAAGATCCTCCGCGCGTACTGGCCGGCGCTCGGCGAATAGCCGGCGCCGCCACGGCGGGGTCGCTCGCTGC
>DATKAS010000307.1:0-9192 GCA_035497855.1 Acidimicrobiales bacterium | reverse complement strand
GAGCAGGGTCGTCGTCGCGCGATCCCACAGGTCGACGGCCGTGACCAGGTCGGCACTGGTGACGAGGTCTGCGTTCACCACGACGACGTCCCGGCCGCCGATCCAAGGCCGCAGGCGACCGAGTGCGCCCGCGGTGCCGAGCAGCACCTCCTCGACCGACACGTGCAGCCGACCAGCGAGGTGGTCTTCGAGCTGATCCCTTCCGTGGTGGACGTTCACAGCGATCTCACCGGTGACGGCCCGGACGCGCTCGATCGCTCGGTCGACGAGCGGCACACCGGCGACCGGGCAGAGCGCTTTCGGCCGGAGCCTGGTCAACGGAGAAAGTCGCGTGCCGCCACCCGCAGCGAGCACGACTCCTGCCAGACTGTCAGGCATGGAGACCCGTCGTTGGCTGAATCCGTCGCAGCCGCAGACGCTGCAGATCGCGGTGATCTTGCTCTACATCAATGCGGTCTTCAGCGTGATCGGCGGCTACCTCGGGTGGATCCCCTGGGGCCTCGTGCTCGTCGGATGCATGGCGGGCGGCGGCTTCGGCATCGCGAACGAGCAGAAGTGGGGCTATGGCCTCGGGCTCGCCGCGGCGTTCTCGCCGTTCATCCTCCGGTGGCTGTTCCTCGGCCCGAGCCACGTGTTCGGCGCGAACATCATCAACCTGATGTTCGAGGTCGCGCTGGTCGCGCTGCTGCTGCACCCGATGAGCCGCGACTACGAGCGCATCTGGTTCAAGTAGCCCTGAGCGTCGCCTGTCGGCAATGATCCCGCCATGACGACGATCATCGATGGCATCGACGGGCTCAAGGCCAAGGTCGGCGAGCACCTCGGCTACAGCGACTACGTCGAGATCACCCAGGAGCAGGTGAACCAGTTCGCGGACGCGACTGGCGACCACCAGTGGATCCACATCGACGTCGAGCGTGCGAAGGCCGGGCCCTTCGGTGGCCCGATCGCGCACGGCTACCTCACGTTGTCGCTCGGCCCTGCGCTCTCGCCGCAGATCATGGCCGTGACCGGTGTGGCCATGGGCGTGAACTACGGGTGCAACAAGGTGCGCTTCCCGTCGCCTGTGCCAGTCGGCTCGAAGCTTCGCCTCGGCGCGAAGCTCCTCGACGTCGAGGATGTCGCTGGCGGCGCGCAGGTCACGATGGAGTTCGTGTTCGAGGTCGAGGGCGCGCCCAAGCCGTCGTGCGTCGCCGAGGTGGTGTTCCGCTACTACACCTGAGCCGCGCGCCGGGCTCACCGGAACTGCGGGATCACCTTCTCGGCGAACAGGGTCAGCGTCTCGGTGTCCGGGTAGTCGGAGCACCAGGGCACGATGCCGGTGCAGCCGAGCTCGCGGTACGCATTGATGCGCTCCGCGACCTGATCTGGCGTGCCGACGAGGTTGCCCGCCGTCCACGAGTCGACCGGCTCCCCCCAGAACGACCGTGACCCCGCGGCCTTCACCTCCGCCTCGGTCTCGCGCACGAACACCTCGGGAGACCAGGTCTTGCGGATCTCGTCGTACTCGCGCCCGACGTCCTTGCAGTGACCCTTCAGCAGCTCGCACTTCGCGGCGAACTCGTCGGGCTTGCCGCCGAAGTTGGCGCGGTCGGCGTGGCGCGCGACGACCCGCAGCGTGAGCTTCGGGCCTCCCCCACCGATCCAGATCGGCGGATGGGGTTGCTGGAGGGGCTTCGGATCACACTGCGCGCGCGACAACGTGTAGTACCTGCCGTCGTAGCTGGTCTCGGGCTCCGACCACATCGACTTCACGATCTCGACGCACTCGCGCAGCATGCCGATCCGCACCTTGGGCTCGGGGAACGGGAAGCCGTAGCCCTTGTACTCGTTCTCGTACCAGCCGGCGCCGATGCCCCAATCGAGACGGCCGCCGCTGATGACGTCGATCGTCGAGGTGATCTTCGCGAGCACACTCGGCTGGCGGTACGAGTTGCAGCCGACCATCTGGCCGAGGCGGATGCGGCTCGTGCGCTGACTGATCGCTGCGAGCGTCGTCCAGCACTCGAACACGGCCCCGTGCGCTGGCCGAGGCACATTGTGGAAGTGGTCGTAGACCCAGATCGAGTCGTAGCCCAGCTGCTCAGCGAGCACCGCGACCTCGACTGCCTTCGCCCACTTCGCCTCGGCGCCGTCGATGGTCGAGAGCTCCATCTTCCAGCCTTGCGGGAGGAACGCCCCGAAGATCATCTGGTCGGTCATGGGGCGCACCCTACGCCGGGTTCACACGGGCAAGAACCGACCCGCGTCGTGGTCGTCGACGGCGATGAAGGCGCGCGTGACCATCGCCTCCATCAGTGCGCGGCCGCGCTCGTTGCCGGGGTCCATGCTCTGCCCGATCACCGGGATCGTCAGCTGCAACACGAGGCACATGCGGTAGTCGTCCCAGAGGTCGTCGAACGAGTAGTCCGTCACGCCGCCCGCGATCAGACCCGCGTGGTAGCGCTCGAGCAACGGGCGCTCGTACGCGCGCCGATCCTCGGGCGACATGCTCTCCGACAGGAAGTAGCTGACGTCGATCGGCCCGAGGCCGCGCACCGACAGCTGCCAGTCGATGATCGTCAACGGCGATCCGTCGGGGTGCTCGAAGAACAGGTTGTCGAGGCGGAAGTCGGTGTGCGCGATCGACAACGGGCGGTTCGCGACGACCCAGTCGAACACGTCGCCGATCCGAGGCTGGAAGGCTTCGCCGATTGCGAGCGCACGCGCAGGGAGGCGATCGCCGAACCGATCGACGAGCCCCGGCCACACCTGCGCGTACTGATCCTGCGCGCTCTTGTACGCGACGTTGTTCACTGGGCGCAGCCACGTGAGATCGTCGAGCTCGGGGCTGTTCCACCAGAACGAGTGGAGCGCAGCAGCCGAATCCATGACATGAGCCGCGTCGGCTGGCGAGCAGCCGGCGAGCTGGTCGGCGAGCCGGGCCTCGGCCAGGTCTTCGAGCAGCAGCACGAACGCGCTCTCGGTGTCGTCGATGTCGCTGTGGTACAGGGAAGGCACTCGGAGCCCGGGCGTCGACGAGCACTCCCGGTAGAACTGCACTTCGTTCAGGTAGAAGCCGTAGTGCACCGCGACCATCACCGTGTCGGGGTTCGACGACGCGATCTTCGCGATCACCGTGGGAGGTGCGCCGGCCGCCGCGCCCGCGTACGTGAGGTGCAGACGGGCGAGCAGACCGAGGATCCCGACCCCTTGCCCGACCGGTTCGATGTCGACCGACACCACCTCCTCATCGAGAGCGGCCGTGAGCCACTGCGGTGTGAAGTCGTCCAGCGAGCGCGGCATCGACAGATCCCCCATGGCGCGCAACGTAGCGCTCGATTCGTGCCGATCGGGGGACGCGCTTAGGTTCGACGGATGGACCTGAACCTTGCGACGGCCCATGAGGCCATCGCGGCGGCGATCCCGGACCGCGAGTGCATCGTGTTCCGCGACAAGCGCCTCACATGGGCGGAGGTCACGGGTCGCACGCGCCGCCTGGCGAACGCGCTGCTCGCACGCGGCCTCGGGAAGGTCGTCGAGCGTGCGCATCTCGCCGGCCACGAGTCAGGGCAGGACCACCTCGCGATCTATCTCTACAACGGCAACGAGTACCTGGAGGCGATGCTCGGTGCATTCAAGGCCCGGGTCGCGCCATTCAACGTGAACTACCGCTACGTCGCCGAGGAGCTGCGCTATCTGCTCGCCGACGCGGACGCGAAGGCGATCGTGTACCAGTCCGCGTTCGCGCCGACGCTCGCGGAGGTGCTCGACTCCCTGCCGAACCTCACCGTGCTCATCCAGGTCGCTGACGAGTCGGGCAACGACCTGCTGCCCGGCGCCGAGTGGTACGAGGATGTGCTCGCGGCGTCGTCAGCGGACGCAACTGGGGTCACGCCGTCGCCCGACGACCTCTACATCCTCTACACGGGCGGGACGACCGGCATGCCCAAAGGCGTGCTGTGGCGCCAGGCCGACATCTTCGTCGAGGCCCTCGGCGGTCGCCGCAACGACGGGGCACCGTTCGAGGATTACGAATCGTTGGTCGCCGGTGCGACCGGTGTCGAAGGAGGCCTGCGGGCGGTGCTCGCCCCGCCGTTCATGCACGGTGCCGGCCATTGGATGAGCTTCCTCACGTTCCATCGTGGCGGCACGGTCTTCATCCAGAGCAACCCGGAGCGTCTCGACGCTGAGGACATCTGGTCGCTCATCGCGCGCGAGAAGGTCGCGTTCCTGTTGATCGTCGGCGACGCGTTCGCGCGGCCGTTGCTCGACGAGCTCGACCGCAACAGCTACGACCTGTCGTCTCTCACGGTCCTGCTCTCCGGCGGCGCGCCCTTGTCGGCGCCGCTGAAGCAGGAGTTCCTCAAGCACCTGCCCGCGCTGATCGTCGTCGACGGGCTCGGCTCGTCCGAGGCAGGCGGGCAGATGCAACACGTGTCCGCGGGAGGTGCCGCGTCGACCGGCACGTTCGTGCTCTCGCCGGGCAACCACGTGCTGTCCGCCGATCTCACCCACGAGCTCGGCGAAGGCGACGACGAGATCGGCTGGCTCGCGAAGTCGGGCCGGCTCGCGCTCGGCTACCTCGGTGACGCCGAGAAGACGGCCCGCACATATCCCGTGGTGGACGGCGTGCGCTACGCGGTGCCCGGTGACCGGGCACGTCTGTGCCCCGGCAACATCGTCGAGCTGCACGGCCGCGACTCGGTGACGATCAACTCCGGCGGCGAGAAGATCTTCGCTGAGGAGGTGGAGCACGCGCTCCGCCATCATCCCGCGGTGTACGACGTCGTCGTGGCGCCACGACCGTCGGATCGTTGGGGGCAGGAGGTGGTCGCGATCGTGCGGTTGCGCGAGGGCGTCGACGCCTCCGATGCGCTCGAGGCCGAGCTGCTCGACGAGAGCGAGAAGCACATCGCCCGGTACAAGCTGCCGAAGGCCTTCGTCTTCGTGGACGAGGTCGTGCGCTCGCCATCGGGCAAGGCCGACTACCGCTGGGCCCGAACCACCGCCACCGACGCTTGACCTGCCCCCCACAGCTGAGATTGATGATTCGGGCGCGGCATGAGCACCCCGAGTCATCAATCTCGAGGGGTGCGGGCAGACTGATGGCGTGGATCACCTGGTGCGCGATGCGCTCGAGATCGCGATCCTCGTCGCGGTCATCGGGATGCTCGTGTCGGCGATCCGTCGCTTGCGCCGAGGGCAGATCACCGTGGTGACGTGCCAGGAATGCGGGCGCCCGACCTCGCGGGCGTACCCGAGGTGCAAGCACTGCGGCGCGGTGCAGGCCGAGCCGTGAGCACGTCGCTCCCCCAGGGCGAGGAGAAGACGCGCGCGGTGACGGCGATGTTCGACGCGATCGCGCCACGGTACGACCTCGTCAATCGGATCATCACGTTTCGGATGGACGTCGGCTGGCGCAAGCGGGCAGTCTCCGACCTCGCGTTGCCGAAGCGATCGATCGTGCTCGACCTCGCGTCCGGCACCGGTGACCTCTCGCGCGAGCTGCGCGCGTGCGGGCTCGAGGCGATCAGCGTCGACTTGTCGGAGGGGATGCTCCGCGCGGATCGCAGCGGTGTGCCTCGCGTGCTCGCGAACGCACTGACGCTTCCGATCGAGGATGGCGACGTCGACGGCGCGACGTGCGGGTTCGGCTTGCGGAACTTCAGTGAGCTACCGGGGTTCTTCACCGAGCTCGCTCGAGTCGTCCGGACCGGCGGTCGGGTTGCGCTGCTCGAGGTCGCGACTCCCGACAACGCGGTCTTGCGTTGGGGCCACAGCATCTACTTCGGAAGAGTCGTGCCCGTCATCGGCAGGCTGCTGTCCGACGGCGCCGCGTATCGGTACCTTCCGCGGTCTGTGGCGTACCTGCCCGAGCCGGACGACCTGGTCGCGATGTTCCGCCGCGCAGGCTTCTCCGACGCGACCAGAACGCTCCTCTCTGGCGGCATCGCCCAGCTCTTGACGGGAACACGCGGATGATCGCTCGCACCGTCCGCCTCGACGCCGGCGTGGACCTGCTCGCGATCGCAGGTGCCGACGGGTACCTGTTCGAGGAGCACGGCGCCGGCCTCGCAGGGCGGGGCGTCGCGGCGCGCCTCTCGCTCGACGAGGCGCCAGACGCACTCGCTGCGATCCACACAGAGGACGAGGTCGGGTTGCCGGGCTGCGGCCCGGTCGCGTTCGGCGCGCTGCCGTTCTCGCGAGCGAAGCCAGGCGAGGTCGTCGTGCCCGCGCTCGTGGTCGGCCGCACGGCCGACGGCACCCGGTGGGTCACGACCATCGGCCCGCTCGGCGCGCCGACTCCGCAGCTCGAGGTCGCGAACCCCACACCCCGAGCGGGATGGGCGGCCGACGCGCGCGTGACGTCCACGCGGCCACCTTCCGACTGGCAGCGTGCGGTGGCGACGGCACGCGACCGGATCCGGGCCGGAGCGCTCGACAAGGTCGTGCTCGCACGCGAGCTCGTGGTCGAGATGAGCGAGCCGATCGACGTCGTCGGCGTGCTCGCCCGCTTGCGTGGCACGTTCCCGTCGAGCTTCGTCTACTCCGTCGACGGCCTCATCGGCGCGAGCCCCGAGCTCCTGGTGTCACGCGCCGGCGACGTCGTGCGGTCGCACCCGCTCGCAGGTACGGCGCCGCGCAGCGGCGATCCGGTGGTCGACGCCCGCATCGCGAGCGCGCTCGTTGCCTCGACGAAGGATCAGCTCGAGCACCGCCTCACGATCGACATGGTCCACGACACGCTCCTGCCGTGGTGCTCCTACCTCGACGAAGAGGCCGAGCCGTCGATCGTCGCGGTCGCCAACGTGCAGCACCTCGGCACGCTGGTGGAGGGTCGGCTGTCGAAGCCGCTGCCATCGGTGCTCGACCTCGTGCGAGCGTTGCACCCGACGCCTGCCGTCGGTGGCCACCCCCGCGATGTCGCGATCGCCATGATCGACGAGCTCGAGCAGCTCGATCGCGGCCGCTACGCGGGGCCCGTCGGATGGATGGACGCGGCGGGCAACGGTCGCTGGGCCGTCGCGCTGCGCTGCGCGGAGATCGAGGGCGCGACCGCTCGGCTCTACGCCGGGGTGGGCGTCGTGCGCGACTCCGACGAGGACGCCGAGCTCGCGGAGACCCAAGCGAAGCTCGCCGCGATGCTCGGGGCCCTCTCGAGGCCGTGACTGTCGTCGCCGTCCGCCGCTCGACTCTTCCGGCTAGATGTCGCGCTCCATCGCGACGGCCTCGATCGTGACGCCGTCGGGCATCGTGAGGATGGCGTGCTCGCCCTCCACGAAGCCAAACGATTGGTAGAGCGGCACGCCCGCGAGCGTTGCCATCAGATCGAGCCGCTGGAACCCTTCCGCCTTCGCTGCACTCCGCCCAGCTTCGAGGATGGCTCGACCCAAGCCGCGCCTCGTCCAGTCGGGGCGCACGAACATGGCCCTGACGTGCGCCGGCTCCGTCGCGGGGTCGAGCAGGCGAGCGTCGTCAGCCTGGTCACCCGACCCCGTGTACAGCCGTCCGCGCCGACTCCATCCGCCGCACGCGACGATCTCCTCGTCGGCCTCGACCACGAAGTACGTGCCGTCACCGACCAGCATCGGGTCGACGTGGGCGATGTGCACCGACGCACTCGCGATCTGTTGCTCGGAGTAGTAGCCGCGGAACAGGTCGAGCACCGACGCGCGCATCACCGTGGTCATCGTGCCCGCATCTCGCATCGTGGCCACGCGCAGCTTCGGTGTGCCGACACGCACTGCCGCGAGTTCTAGCCGAGCGCGTCGACCACTGCTCGGTTGACGCGATCATGCGCCTCGACGTTCGCGGACCGATCCGTGCGCACCCTGACGATGCGCACGCCGCTGCCTTCACCGACGGCCGCGACCTCGGGGATGCCGTGCACCGCGGCGAGCGCAGCGAGATCCACGCCGTGTGGGGTGCCGAAGAGCCGCTCGAACACTTCCGGTGCGAGCTCGGTCGCTTGCGGCAGGAAGGAGAAGATGCCGCCCCCGTCGTTGTCGACGACGACGATCGTGAGGTCGATGCCGCGCGTCGATGCCATGAGCATCCCGTTGGTGTCGTGGAGCAGCGCGACATCACCGACGAGCAGCGCCGTCGGGCGCCTCGTCGCCAATGCCACACCGACCGCGGTCGACACCACGCCGTCGATGCCGTTTGCACCCCGGTTGGAGAACACGTCGACCCCCGCACGCGGTGCCGCGAACCACTCGACGTCGCGGACCGGCATCGACGACGACAGCACGAGGCTCGCACCGTCGGGCAACGAGGCCATCAAGGCGCGTGCGACGCCCGGTTCGGTCGCCCCTTCGATCGCCGCCACGGCGCTCTCGATCGCGCGCTGCGCGACTTCCTCGGCGTGGGTCCACCTCGCGAGCCACGGCGTCGAAGCGCCAGCGGAGCCCGCGAGCCGCTTCGCGAGCGCTGCGATCACCGAAGGCGGATCTGCTGCAACCACGAGGTCGGCTGTGTGATCGGGGTCGATCCAAACCCCGCGCCGATGCACGACGACCTCTCGAGCACCGGACGCGGCGAGCCACTGCGCCAGCACCTTCGAGGCGGGTTGCTCCCCCACTCGAAGCACCACCTCCGGACGATGGTCGGCCGCGAACCGCCGATGGCGCAACATCGAGTCGAACGCTCCGACAGTGGTCCGGGCCGGCACCCGCGCGCCGGAGCGAGCGTCGGCGAGCACGGGCCATCCGAGCTTTTCTGCGAGCGCGTGCACGCCGACCCCACCGGCACCGCGCCCTGCGACAACGACCCCGCGCACGACGTCGAGCGCGCGCGCCAGCGTGTCGACAGCGGCGTCGTCGAGGTCGGACCGATCGTCGACGACCGTGTGCCACGGCCGTCCGCCATCCCTCCCCTCGGGGAGCTCGCCGGGGTCGCCCACCAGCGGGTCACGGAACGGGAGGTTCACGTGCACGGGTCCGGGACCGCGGCCGCCGGCGCCGAGTGCCTCCGCGACCGCCCGCGAGGCGAGCGACCTCCACGCGCCGCGCGTCGCCTCTGACGGCACGCCTGCGTCGACGAACCATCGAACCGAACCGCCGTACAGGTGTTGCTGGTCGATCGTCTGAGGCGCCCCGACACCCTGGAGCTCGGGAGGGCGATCGGCGGTCGCGGCGATCAGCGGCACCGCGCTCTGATGCGCCTCGACGATCGCAGGATGCAGCTCGACCGCGGCAGTGCCGCTGCTCG
>DATKAS010000306.1:0-4496 GCA_035497855.1 Acidimicrobiales bacterium | reverse complement strand
CGCATCCACAACTTCGCGGCGCTCAACGATCAACAGCTCGCAGGGGCGATCATGAAGATCGGGAACATCCCGATCGTCTGGACCGTGATCGCGGTGCTCTTCTTCAAGTGGGCCGCGCTCGACCGAGAGGGCCCACCGATGCCGGCGCCGAGAACGAAGCCGTCCCCGGCCCGACAGACAGAAGCACCTCCGGGATAGGGTCCGCCTCGACGGAGGGGGGGCGAGATGCGTCGAGGGCTCGTGCTCATCGTGCTGGCCGCAGGCTTGTGCGCGCTGGTCGCGGCACCCGCCGGCGCGGTGAGCCTCGACGGCGGGTGTCAAGGGCAAGGCACGTCGCTCGAGGCGGACGGCAGCCAGATCATGACGGCGACCGCGCCGAGCGCCGAGCCGGGCACGAGCGGCAACCCGGTGCTCGTCGACTACGACGGGACCGTTCAGTACTCGGGCAGCGGTCCCCTGATGCTGAACCACCACTGGGAGGTGAAGGTCTTCGGCATCACGGTGAAGTCGGGCGGCGCGAAGAACGGCACCCACCAGACCTCGACTTCGGGCACTGCCGTCGTGAAGGACTACCTCCCGTTCAAGATCACGGGCCTGTACTACGTGTCCGGGGGCATCTCGGGCGAAGGTGGAGCGTGCAGCGGCAGTGCCTATTTCAAGCTGATCGGCTCGCCTGTTGGCACCCTCCCCTGGATCGCCGCGATCGTCCTCATCGCCGGGGGGATCCTCCTCGGCTATGCGGCGCTGCCGAAGGCGAAGCCACTTCCCGTCGTCGCGTCGGGCGCGTCGTGGCCGCCCAGCACGCCGCCGGCGGCGCCGGTGATCGCGGACGAGCTACCGCAGCCGGCGCTGTCCGAGCTGCCGACCGAACCTCCCACGTCGCGCGAAGGGGCACCCTTCGCGGAGCCCGACCCGACCATCGCGAACCCGACGCCGCCACCTCCACCACCACCGCCGCCGCCGGATGAGGGGGACGCGACGTGAAGCGGAAGCGTCATCCGATCCGCGGGTTGCTCGCCGGCTTCCTCGTCGGGCTCGGCGTCTCGATCATGGTGCACGTCTACGGAAAGCTCACGACGCAGGACTCGTGGCCCGTGCTCGTGATCATCGGCGCGTTCATGGTGCTCGGCCTCCTGCTCGGGCTCGTCGGCCCGACGCGCGGGAAGAAGAAGGCCGCAGCCGCCTAGAGCTCGCACGCTCCTGCCGGCGAGCGAAGCGTGGCGTGCACCGCCCCGTCTCCGCTGCCGACTTCGACGCCGTCGACCTGCAAGACCTCCAGCAGGCGGCGCAGCTCGGTCGGCTCGGGGTCGGACAGCGCCAGGTGCTCGAGGGTGCACGACCCCGGCGCGTCATCGGACGGATGGGGCGACGTGCCCCAGTCGATGACGAACGGCCAGTGGTCACCCATGCGACGACCCGGGACGAACGCGAGCTGCCACGCGAGCGTGGTGCCGTCCGGACGAGTTCGCGTCATCGCGTTCGGCGTCGCCGGCCAGCCTGCCGCGGTGAGGTTGGCGCACACGGAAGCGATGTTGTCGGTGCGCACGGCCCAGCTCGCGAGACGGGGTCTGGGCTCCGTGGCGAGAGCCGCCCCGAACCCGATCGGCTCCGGCAGCGCGGGATCAGGACCGAGCACCTCGAGGTAGATGCCCGGGCCGAGGCCCAGGATGGCGTTCGCCGTCCCCATCGACGGATGAGAGCCGCCGAGGATTGCGCGGCAGCCGGTGCGCCGCTCGAGCTCGGCGATGCCCGCGCCGAGGTCGGGTACGACCCACATCAAGTGGTCGATGGTCGTCATCGCGGCGATCCTAGGAACATGTCCGACATCCCCCCTGAGGTCATCGACTGGTGTGGTCGCTTCGCGCGTGCGCTCGGGACAGAGCCCCCGACCCCTGAGGAGATCGACACGTTGCTGGCGCTCGCCGGCGTCGCCGCCCATGCGTCGCAGCGGCAGGCCGCGCCGGTGGCGTGCTGGCTTGCCGCGCGTGCCGGTGTCGACCCGGCCCGCGCGCACGACATCGCCACGAGCGTGTGACGGTGAGCGGACCTATGGTTCGCACATGGGCGAAGGAAAAGAGAAGTACCTGCGTGGCCTGGATGGCGCACAGACGGTCATCGACATGGTGAAGGACGATCAGTGGGAGGCGCAGTCACCCTGCGCGGACTGGAAGGCCGCCGACGTCGTCGGCCACTTGATCTCGGGGACGAACATGGTCTCCTCTCTCGCCACGACCGGCGAGACGGGCTCGTTCTCCGCACCACGCGAGTACCTCGTCGGCGACGATCCCAAGGCGTCGTTCGCGGCGGCCCGCACGGCCATGGAGGCAAACCTCACCCCTGACAACCTCTCGAGGGTCGTCAAGAGCCCCTTCGGGGAGATGCCGCTCGATCAGTTCCTGAACGTGATCACGCTGGATGCGATCGCACATACGTGGGACCTGAGCCAGGCGATCGGTCACGAGGTGACGCTGCCTCCCGACCTCGTGCACGACTGCTTCGAGGGCGTGAAACCGCTCGACGCGATCCTCCGGCAACCGAACCTGTTCGGTCCGAAGGTCGAGCCGCCCGCGGGCGCCGACGAGCAAACCGAGCTCATGGCATTCCTCGGGAGAACGGTCTGACCACGCCGATTCCGTTCGTACGCGACCTCGACGTCGAGTACGGACGCGTCGACCAGGTCTCGCCGCTCATCCGTCGGGTCGTCGCGCAGAACCCGAGCAAGTTCACCTACCTCGGCACGGGCACGTACCTGGTCGGCCGAGGCGACGTCGTCGTCATCGACCCCGGCCCCGCCATGGATGCGCACGTCGGCGCGATCGTCGCTGCGCTGGAGCCGGGGGAGCGCATCACGAAGATCGTCGTCACGCACACCCACTCGGACCACTCGCCCGCGACGCCCGCGCTCGCCGAGCGCACCGACGCGCCGTCGTGGGGCTACGGGCCGCACGGCGCACTGCCCGACGACGATCCCGACGACCGCATCGTCTTCGGTGACGAGGAGGCCGATCGGTCGGACGCACCGAAGGACGGCGACGTCCTGCGCGAGGCCGCGGACACGACCTTCGTGCCCGACACGCGGATCGGTCACGGCGACGTCGTCGCGGGCAAGGGATGGACGTTGGAAGCGATCCACACGCCGGGCCACACGTCGAATCACCTGTGCTTCGCTTTGCGCGAGGAGCGTGCGGTGTTCACCGGCGATCACGTCATGGGGTGGTCGACGAGCGTCATCGGCCCACCCGATGGCGAGCTCGGCGCCTACCTCGACAGCCTCCGCCTCCTTCTCGACCGAGACGACGCCGTGTACTGGCCGACCCACGGGCCGCCGGTCACCCACCCCCACGCGCTCGTCCGAGCCTTCCTGGTGCACCGCCAGGAGCGCACCCAGCAGGTGCTCGACCGGCTCGCCAAGGGGCCGGCGACCATCGCCGAGCTCGTGCCGGAGATGTACGCGGACGTCAGCAAGGGGCTCTGGCGCCCGGCCGCGGCGTCTACCTACGCCCACCTCCTCATGCTCGTCGATGAGGGGAAAGTGGCCTCGGCCGGGCCGGCGAAGCGCACGAGCGAATACCACCTGGTTGCCTGACCCAGGGTGACAGGGCTCCCTTTACAGAGCTCTTAGGTTCGCCTAACATGAGGATGTGTTCGTCTGCGCCTGCAAGCGAGTGAGCGACCGGACCATCGAGGCCGCCGTCGCGTCAGGGGCCGACACCGTCGAAGAGGTCGGCGACCGTTGTGGTGCAGGTCTCCGCTGCGGTGGCTGCCACCCGTTCATCGAAGGTCTGCTCGAGGTGCGCGCAGCCGCGCCCGAGGCGATGGTGGCGGCCTGACCGATAGGGTCGCCCCACATGACCGGCGATGACGACATCATCGAGCTGCTGAACGACGTCCTCACCGGCGAGCTCACCGCGATCAACCAGTACTTCGTCGACGCCAAGATGTGCGCGAACTGGGGGTACAAGCGCCTCGCGTCGCACTTCAAGGACGAGTCGTTCGACGAGATGAAGGACGCGGACGCACTGATCGAGCGCATCTTGTACCTCGAGGGTCTGCCGAACCTTCAGCGGCTCGGCGTCGTGCGCGTCGGTGAGACGGTTCCCGAGCAGCTGGCGCTCGCGCTCGATCTCGAGCGCGAGGCGATCACGCGACTCAACAACGGCATCGTGTTGTGTCTCTCGAAGGAAGAAGCCGGCAGCCGTGAGCTCCTCGAGCACATCTTGAAGGGCGAGGAGGCGCACGCCGACTGGCTCGAGACGCAGCTCGAGCTCATCCGCCAGATCGGTGAGGCGCACTACCTCGCGCAGCAGGTGCACGACTGACCGACATCGCGTTCCCGCCTCCCGGGCCGGGCGTGTGGTGGTTCACCCGCGAGCACTTTCCCGTGCCGGTGTCGCGTCTCTTCGCGGCGTTGTTCCCGCCGACTGTCGTCGGGTGGCGGCGCGCCGCGGCACGCTACGGGTGGCCGATCCAGGCGACGAGGTTCGGTGTCGCGAACA